>JASFLV010000141.1:0-7591 GCA_050117915.1 Thioalkalispiraceae bacterium
TGATCTGCGACTGGCTTTTTTATTCCTGTCGCAACTGGATATTCCCCAGCTTATCCAGCCTGGCTTGCCAGCCAGGCATTACATAGGTCGTCGAGACTTTCTCGGTCAGTAAAATCGGTCCGCTTAATACATCCCCCGACTGCTGCACAGTCTCCCGGGCAATCACCGGCACAGGCTCATCCAGCCCGACTAATGCCACCTTCTTCGTAACAAATTTAACTGGTGCTTTATCGCCAGCACTCGCTTCTAACCCCAGGGAAGGTTTCTCCGTCGTACTGGATAACGCCACTCGAATGTTGACCAGCTCAAGCTCCCCACCCAGAGCATGGCCATAGCGTTGTTCATGTAATTGATGGAAGGCACTGGCAGTTTGTTGCAGTGTCGACCAGGGGACGTTTAAATAATAAGCCTGACCCAGGTAGCGAACATCGACACTGTACTCGCACTGGATGTGTTTAGGTAACACACCCTCTGCAACCAGTGCCTGCTGTCCCTGTTTGACTAAAGGCCGAAAGCGTTGCTGAATCTCGCGCTCTTTACACTGGGAAAAGGGCAAACCAACGGTGTGAGATAACTGGCGTGTCCGTGGTGCCACCAGCATCCCCAGAGCAGAGAGCACCCCGGCATGGACGGGGACGATAGCATGCTGCATGCCTAAGGCTTCAGCCAGGGCGCAGACATGCAAACCCCCTGCACCGCCGAATGACATCAAGCTCAATTCGCGAGGATCAATACCACGTTGAATCGACATGACTCTTAAGGCCTGGGCCATATGCTCATTGGCCAGTTGAATTATGCCGAGGGCCGCCTTTTCGATACTGAGCCCCAGTTGCTCGGCTAATCGCTTCATTACTCGTCTGGCGGCCTCCAGATCCAGTGACATGGCGCCGCCCAGGAAGGCATCGGCACGCAAACGACCCAATACCAGGTTCGCATCTGTCACCGTGGCCTGCTGGCCACCTTTCCCATAACAGGCCGGACCCGGTTCCGCCCCGGCCGATTCGGGGCCCACCTTGAGCAGGCCGCCTGCATCGACACTGGCAATGGAGCCGCCGCCGGCGCCGATGGTATGCATGTCGACCATCGGAATCGCAACCGGATAAGGACCAATCCTGCCTTCACTGGTCAGTTGCAGATCGCCGTCGATCATGGCGACATCCGTCGAGGTTCCCCCCATATCGAAGGTCAGCAATCGAGTCTGGTTGGTCTCCTGACCGAGGTGATGGGCCGCAGCCAGGCCACCCGCCGGTCCGGATAACACCATATGCACGGCCTGGGCCCCGGCCTGATCGGCGGCAATGGTACCGCCGGAACTTTGCATGACTGAAACAGTGGCATTGCTAACCCCCCGACATAAACGGGTCAGGTATTTTTCGACTAATGGACCGATATACGCATTTAACCAGGTCGTCATACCGCGCTCGTATTCTTTATATTCCGGCAGGACCGTAGAGGAACGAGAGATAAAAATAGTCTCATCCAGCCCAGCAATGGCTTTCTCTACCTCAAGCTCGAATTGAGCGTCGATATATGAGAATAATAAATTGATCGCAACAGCATCCGGTGCCAACCGGCTTATTTGTTTGAGCAAGGCTGCAATATCGTCATGGCTAAGCGGTTGGAGTACTTCCCCGGTGGCGGTAATCCGCCCACCCGTTTCGAGACAAAGTTCCGCAGAGACAGGCGGAGAGACGGGATCAGGCTGCAAGTTATAAAGCTCACTACGCACCTGGCGACCAATTGTAAGCATGTCGGCAAAGCCGCGATTGGTGATAAACGCCGTGCGTACACCTTTGCCTTCAAGAATCGCATTGGTGGCAACCGTCGAGCCATGCACGATAAAAAGTTGATCACTCGCATCGAGTTGCTCGAGTCCTAATTCCTTAATTCCGGTTAAGATGGATTGCTCAGGTGCCTGAGGGGTTGACAGCGTTTTATGGATTTGAATTTTTTGATCATGCCACAACACAAAATCGGTAAACGTGCCACCGGTGTCAACACCCAGGTAATATCTTCCAGCCATTATTTATTTCTTCAACAAGTAAATCTTGCGGGTTATTTCTGAATTTGTTTATATAATGCTTGTCTGAATTAGACAGTTGCCTATAATTCTCGACCAATATGCTAACACAAGCCTGGCAAAATCAGACGCAAACTGTGAAAGTCATCACCAGCTAAACGGAAAAATAAAAAACCAAGGCGAATGGACAAGGAAATTCTAATTAAAGCCCGGCATCTGAGCCGTCACTACGGCCCCAATGTCGCGGTCAATAATATTCAGTTTGAATTGCATCGTGGTGAAGTCGTGGGCTTTCTTGGTCCCAATGGTGCGGGCAAGTCCACCAGCATGCAAATGATCACGGGTAACCTTGCCCCGACAACCGGTTCCGTTGAAGTTTGCGATATTGATTTACTGGATAAACCCAAGCAGGCAAAAGCGCATATTGGTTATCTGCCGGAACAACCGCCTGTTTATAAAGAACTAACCGTCGATGAATATCTGAATTTCTGTGCACGTATCAATCGCATGGATAAGAGTACGATTGCCGATGCCCTGGACAAAACCAAACAGCGGTGTGGACTCTCAAAAGTTGGTTCGCGTCTGATTGGAAACCTGTCGAAAGGTTATCAACAACGGGTCGGTATCGCCCAGGCCATAATCCACTCACCGGCAATTATTGTTCTGGATGAACCCACTGTCGGTCTTGATCCGATCCAGATCCGCGAGATTCGCAGCCTCATCCGTGAACTGGGAGAAGAACATGGCGTGATTCTTTCTACCCATATCCTGCCGGAAGTACAAATGACCTGTGACCGGGTACAGATCATTCGTGGTGGTGAACTGGTTTATCAGGACACCATGGAAAACCTGGCACAACAATTCCATGGGAGTTGTGTCGTGATCGGCCTGGGTCAGGAAGTGGCGGAAGCCAAGATCAGTGCACTACCCGCCGTCACTTCTGTGGAACGACTTGCCCCTAAACGTTGGCGTTTGATGTTTGATAATGCAACTGACCCGGTTCAGCAAATCGCCCAACAGATCGTGGAAAGTGACTGGGGACTCACTGAACTTGTTCCAGAACAAAAGTCTCTGGAAGATATCTTTGTCGATATCACTACCTCGGATGAGGAACACCTGGTGGAGGATG
Organism: Thioalkalispiraceae bacterium; assembly: GCA_050117915.1. Taxonomy (GTDB): domain Bacteria; phylum Pseudomonadota; class Gammaproteobacteria; order UBA6429; family Thiohalophilaceae; genus SZUA-24. Next base: position 3,150 of record JASFLV010000141.1, read on the forward strand.
ATGCCGCATGATCTTCACGATTGCCGCACGCGAATTACGCGCCGCCTTTTTATCACCGATTGCCTGGATCCTGATTGGTGTCAGCCAGATAATCCTGGCCTTTATTCTCGGTAGCGGCCTGGAAAATTATGTCAGGGTCATTCAGCCACAATTGCATTTATATTTGACTCCGCCGGATATGACCAGCGAAGTGATCGTGCCACAATACATGTGGCTGGCGATTATCATGATTGTAGTCAGTCCCCTGCTTAGCATGCGTGTCTTTAGTGACGAACGCAAAAACAAGACCCTCACCCTGCTGGTGTCAGCACCTGTTTCCATGACTGAAATCGTGGTCGGCAAATATCTTGGTCTGCTGACAATCGTTGGGATTATGTTGGCCACCTTTACCGTTATGCCACTTTGCCTGTTATTCTTTGGCAGCATCGATTTTGGTTTATTGTTCAGTGCCATGCTTGGCGTTTTTTTACTGATGGCGAGTTGTATGGCAATTGGCCTGTATATGTCGAGCCTGACGCAAAACCCATTAATTTCGGCGATGCTGAGTTTCTTTATCATATTACTGTTATCCATCCTGATTTTTGCCCAGGGTGAATCGCCTAATCAATTCAGCCTTGCTGACTTGTCCCTGTTTCAACACTTGATGGCTTTTGTCAGTGGGTTATTCAGCAGTCATGATCTGATTTATTACTTACTGCTGATCGGCATATGTCTGATCCTTGCAGTTCACCGACTCGATAGTGATAGGTTACAACACTAATGGAACTCAACAAGAAAACCCGTAACCGCTTACGTATCCAGGGCTTCAGTCTATTTATCCTGGTGTTGGCTATCGCCGGTTTGATCTTCCAGGTCACTCGCGAATATAACACTGAGTTCGACTGGACGGCCAGTGGCCGGCATACCATTAGTGATGCCAGCATAAAAGTCCTGGATAAGTTAGAGTCAGATCTGATTATTACTTCTTATGCGACCAGTGGTGAACTGAGTAATGTACGCCATGATATTAATGGCATTATCAAGCGTTATCAAAAAGAAAGTAACAAGGTCATTCTTAAGTTTGTTGACCCACGCCTGGATCCACAAAAGACCAAGGACCTGGGGATTAGCGTCGATGGAGAAATGATCATTGAGTATCAAGGGCGCACTGAGCATCTCAAGGATCTATCAGAAAAGAGCATTACCAATACTATTTACCGTTTGTTGCGTAATACCGAACGGCAGATTCTGTTTGTAACTGGTCATGGTGAACGTAATCCTTTAGGTCAGGCTAATCACGATGTGGGTATCTTCGTCAACAATCTCAACAATAAAGGATTCCAGGTGGCTCCTCTGGATCTGGCCAAGACCCTTGCCGTACCCAGCAATACCTCTGTGCTGGTTATCGCCAGCCCTCAGGTCGATTATCTGCCCAGTGAAGTAAAAATAATTAAAGACTATGTCGAGCAGGGTGGGAACCTGTTATGGATGATTGAGCCGGGTAAAACCCACTTCTTAACAGAACTTGCGGAATATCTGCAGATCAATACAGATTCAGGCCTGATCGTCGATCTCGATATTGGCCTGCTGGGTAACGACCCAACCCTGGTACTTGGTCAATATTTCCAACATGCGATTACCGAGCAATTCAGTACTACGCAAACCCTGTTCCCACAAGTTGCCGATATCACCGTGGCTGATAAAAAAGGCTGGCAGGTTGAACCCTTTGTGCAAAGTATGCCCCGTAGCTGGCTGGAGACCGGCAAGATCGAAGGGACAATTCAATATGATGAAGGGACTGACAAACCTGGGCCTGTTACGTTTGGTTATGCGCTTACCCGGAGTTTTGACCTACAAGACAAGGTACAGACACAACGTATTGTTGTTATCGGTGATGGCGACTTTTTATCGAACACTTATCTGGGCCTGCAGGGCAACCTGAGCATGGGTGAAAGTATCATGAACTGGTTGTCGCATGATGATGACTTTATTGATATTCCATCAGATACCGCTTCTGAGAAAAAGATCAGCGTAACTGAAACACACATGAGTATTCTCGGTCTGGTCTTTTACTTACTGATTCCAGCCATTTTGATGGGTACCGGTTTATTGATCTGGCTCAGGCGTCGTAAAAAATAGTGTCCACTAAATCTATGATTTCCTCACGCAACCTACTCAACCTGTTTCTATTGATCATCGTCATCACCCTGGTCCTGATTGTTATTTTTAAACCCGGCAAAGATGAAGAGATAAGGCAAATCACCTCGCTGGAAAAAGACCTGGTAACTGAAATCAAGATTGAACGTACCGGTAAGCAACCGATTCACTTCGAACTGAAAGATAATGAGTGGTATATGCTTGAGCCGTATCAGCTTGAGGCCAATAAAATTAAAGTTGAAAGCCTGCTTGATCTTCTGGACTACAAATATCACACGCGCTATGACATGGTCGAGTTAGACGCAAAAAAATTCGGCCTGGATAAACCGCGCGCAACACTAACCTTTAATAAGCTGGATAAATTTGAGTTTGGTACCACAGAGACACTTAATAATTACCGATACATTCGCTATCAGGACATGCTCTATCTGACCAATGATTATTTTTATCATCGTATTCTTGGTAATCCAACCACGTTTCTCGACCATGCTTTAATCGATAATGATAAAAAAATTACAAAGCTGGCGTTACCCGGTTTGACACTGACACTTAACAACGGTAAATGGGAAGCCACTCCTGAACCTGAAAACTACAATAACGATCGTGCTAATGAGCTGATCGACCACTGGCGGCATACTCATGGAATTGAAATCGTCACCTATCCACCTGCCAAAGGCACTGGCCAGATAAAGATCTTTTTCGATGATAACAGTCAGATTGGTTTCGATATTTTTACGCTGAATGATGAATTTTACCTGGGCCGCAAGGACCTGAATATTGCTTATAAGCTGGCCCGTGAAAAGCGTCGCGACCTGTTGCGGCTACCCCCGGCGATCGAAGCAGCTGCAGATACGACGCCAACGGACTAAGACGAATGCCAGAACTTCCGGAGGTGGAAACCACCCGTCTTGGCATTACCCCACTGATTGAACATCAAACTATAGAAAAAGTCATCGTTCGCCAGGCCCAACTGCGCTGGCCCGTCCCAAAAACTATTAATGGCAAGTGTAAAGGGCAGTCAATCAACAGAGTTGCACGGCGAGGTAAATACCTGTTACTGAAACTCGAACATGGCACAGTGATCATGCATCTGGGAATGTCTGGCAGCCTACGCGTCATTGCCTGCCGAACACCGGCCGACAAACATGATCATGTCGATTTTGTCCTGAGCAACGGCCAATGCCTGCGCTTACGTGATCCACGGCGTTTTGGTGCTGTTTTATATACAAACCAGGACCCTTATCAACACAAACTCTTAAAAGATTTAGGCCCTGAGCCACTGAGTCGAGAGTTTAATTCTGAGTACTTATATAAAAAGTCACGCAAGCGTCAGTTAGCAATAAAATCTTTCATCATGGACAGTAGAATCGTCGTTGGCGTCGGGAATATCTATGCCAGTGAAGCTTTGTTCAAGGCGGGCGTACATCCCAAAAAAGCGGCCGGCAAGGTGACCAGTGAGCAGTACAAGGCACTAACCAAAGCCATCAAGTCAGTGCTTAAAGCTGCGATCAAGGCGGGCGGCACTACCATACGTGACTTTAGCAGTAGCGATGGCCGTCCAGGTTACTTTACCCAGTCATTAAAAGTTTATGGCCGCAAAGGTCTGCCCTGCCCGACATGCGGTAAGCCCATATCCCATAGTGTGATTGGTCAACGTGCAACTTACTACTGTACCCATTGTCAAAAGTAGCAGTGTGAAAACTTAATAATGTTATTTATACCACCCAGGATAGTTATCACCAGGAAGTGCCGTCGTTGTAAATTACGTTATCCACGAAAAGAAGCACACTGCCCGCACTGTCATCATCTCTCAGATAATGAAGTAGAAGCGCTTAAAGCCAGACATAAAGCTGAGCAAAAAGGTAATGCCAGACTAGGTAAGCTTTTTCTTTATATCGCTTTACTCATTGCCCTTGGCATGGTTATATCTTATATAAACATATAACAAAAAGAACCAAACGGGTGAATCTTAACTTGAATAATTCATGTTTACACTACCACGGTGGTCTAAGAATTATTGCCATAACTAGTGTATAGTTTATGATATACTTTGATAAGATGTAATTTATCTTCCTATCTTAACAATGCCTATATTTTCACTTGTTTGCTCATTGTTAAACTTGAGGTATGTCATGTGATGAGACCATGCCAACATTACAGACGAAATATTTTTTTTAAAAATGTTATCGTATTAATAACAATCATTTTCACTTATCCAGCTAGTAGTGTTAAGGCTTCAGACAGTAATAACAATCAACAAAACCACAGCCATCTACTAAGATGTGGTTATATAACAGTTGATGTGC
>JASFLV010000142.1:0-7572 GCA_050117915.1 Thioalkalispiraceae bacterium
TTTACAGGGTAAGGCCGGCTATTACAGCTCTATGCGCCAGGGAGAGCGCTGGTACGCGCTTGTGTACGGCTCCTATAGCTCGGTCAATGAAGCCAAGGCGGCCATCTCAGACCTGCCTCAGGACCTCAGGAAATGGTCACCCTGGGTAAGAAATATTCGTTCTATTCACAAGATTATGGTTCGGGAATAAGATCAGCCTCAACACCACTGGTTTTAGCAGGTTTCGAATAGTATTATATAAATCAGTTAGTTAGTTAAGCTACCTGTTACACGGCCAATTATAGAATGATTGCCATTTTGCTCATCCCTCTCTAGAATTTCGGGCTTTAAATTCCAGAATATTATGTTGGTGTGCATAATATTCATTATAATTAGAATGGTTTTATTTGGGGTGAATGTGGAAGCCAGTTTTACACTTGATACGTGGTCTGCCCATCTCGCAGATCGTGAAGGGGATGAGCAGTGTTTGCTAAGTACGGAGCAAGTACTGGATGTCTCCTTTCTTCCCCCCTTAAAACGACGCAGGCTTAGCAAGCTGAGCCGCATGTCTCTTCGGCTGGCCCATACCGTCGCCCCTGACTATCAGGGCTATTGCGTATTTGGTTCACAGCATGGTGAGCTTGTCACTACCCAGGGATTACTGGAGAGTATTATTCAAGGGGAGATCGTCTCTCCCGCCGGGTTTAGTGCTTCGGTACACAATACCGCAGTGGGTTTACACTCCATCAATTGTAAAAATACCTATCCATGTACCTCAATTGCAGCAGGGATAGATACCCTGGCCATGTGTTTCATCGAGTCGTTCGCAATCTTAAATAGTGGAGAAGCCAACCAGGTGTTGCTGGTCTGCGCCGATGATGTCGTCCCGGATGAACTGGCTGAGTTTGTGCCGGGCAATTCTGCTCAGGGGTTTGCTGCGCTGGTTAAACCTGCGACAGCGGATGCCGACAATATCATACAGCTCAGTCGAGTTGTACCAGGAGCAGTTGACACGAATGAGAGGCTAATTTCCGAACGGCAAAATGCCGCTATAGAATCACTGGTCTCTTTGTTAAAGAGTAATCGACAGAGGTCAGTAGAGATGCCGGGTGAGTGTGGAAAGTGGAGATGGCAACAGAATGTTTGATAAGTTGTTTTATGGATGGAGGTTGTTAGCAACCGGCTGGTGTTTCCTGTTTTTCAGCCTGGGGGGGGTGTTCCTGGCTATATTTGTTTTCCCCGCGATTAATATTTATTACGCATTTTCTAGCCAGCCCAAAAAAAAATATCATCGTGCTCAGGCCGTGATTCATCATACCTTTCGGTTTTTCCTCTGGCAGATGCAGGCACTGGGGATTATGAAGATGGAAGTCACCGGAATCGAGAAGTTGCAGACGCCTGAGGCCAAGCTGATACTGGCCAATCACCCTACACTGATCGATGTGGTATTACTAATATCGATTATTAAGCATACAAATTGTGTGGTAAAAAAGACACTGTTTCGGGATCCCTTCCTGGGAGGAGTTGTGAAGGCAGCAGGCTACATCAACAATCTTGGTACTGAGGCAATCGTTGATGATTGTGTAAGGGCATTGAAATCTGGTGACAATCTCATCATTTTCCCGGAGGGAACCCGTTCGATCCCGGGTAAAGAGTTAAAGTTTCAAAGAGGCGCGGCGCATATTGCGGCACGCAGTGCTGCCAGGGTTATCCCGGTGACCATAACCTGCGACCCACCAACGCTAACCAAGGCTCAGAAGTGGTATCATATACCGCCTCGACCCTTTCAGTTACAGGCCGAAGTTGGCGATCCGCTCGAGATTGAGGATATAGTAACAAGCGATGAACCTGCGACAGTTACATCGAGAAAATTGACCCGCTATTTGCATGAATACTTTACAAAGAGGTTAGAGCAGTTTGGAACAACTAGAGCAAGAGCTTAAGGAATTGATTATTGAAGTTCTCGATCTTGAGGACATCAGTGTAGATGATATCAATTCAGAAGAGCCATTATTTGTTGATGGTCTTGGACTGGACTCTATTGATGCACTGGAATTAGGGGTCGCACTACAAAAGAAATATGGGGTAAAGATTGAAGCTGAAGGTGAGCAGACACGTGAACTTTTTGCTTCAGTAAGAAATCTGGCAAATTTTATTAAAGAAAATAGTAAATAATTAGGCGCAACATCAATGCAAACGAAAGAAGAAATATTAGAGCAGTTAAAAGAAGTTTTAGAGGAGTTGTTTGAAGTGGAACCGGGGGACGTCGAACTGGGTTCTCATCTGTATAGCGATTTGGATCTGGACAGTATTGATGCTGTGGACCTGGTGATCAAACTGAAGGATATTACTGGCAAAATGGCAAGCCCTGAAGAATTCAAATCAGCTAGAACCGTTGGCGATGTTGTTGATATCATTTATGGCATGTTACAAAAATAAATGTATAACCTAATAAAGGTTGGCCTTGTAGTATTTTTATTACTTTATCCAATTCTAATTTATTTCGGGCTTAATTACTTCAGCCCATCGCAGCTTGGTCTTTTCTTTTTAGTTCTATTTGCAGTTCGTGTTTTATTTACTAAAACAAAAAGTTCCACTGCTCGTTGGCAATTGATAATGACAGTCGCAATTGGTGGTACGTTGGCGACGCTGACCTGGATCTATAATACGGAAGAGTATTTGCTGTGGTATCCGGTTGGGTTAAATATTACATTTTTCTTTATTTTTACCAGTTCACTAATCTATCCACCCAGTGTTATAGAAAGGATTGCACGGGCTTTTCATACTGAATTTCCGGATTCAGCAGTAAGATATACTCGCAATGTGACCATTGTTTGGACCGTTTTCTTTGCTGTTAATATTGTCGTTTCAACCTGGACGGTATTAATCGATAATATGGAGGTCTGGACAGTCTATAACGGTCTAATATCATATGTTATTGTGGGCATTCTGTTAGGCGGAGAGCTGGTGGTAAGAAAAATCATTCAACCAAAGTAGTTTCTCATGTGCAGCTTGTCTTTTGATTCCCTGTTTAGTGAAAAATCAGATAGAGTGATTTGCTCTACAGCAAATAATGAAGTCAGACTTTCAGAATTACATGGAAAAGTAACACAACTGGCAGCGGAATTATCTGCCTCCCCCCATCAGAACTGGATTCTTGCTTCAGAGTCAACCGTGAATTTTCTTTCTGGTTTTCTTGCGTTATTAGCTGCGGGCAAAGAAGTTGTACTCCCGCCGAACAACCTGAACGGAACGATCAATGAAACAATTACGGGTGCAGATGGGTTATTAACAGACCTGGATATAGATACACATCTGGCAAGAATAAACATCGTAACAACTTCAATAGAGCGAATCGAATCTCGCGAGGTGATAACATTTGATGTGAACAAACTGTTTGTACAAATATGTACCTCTGGTTCAACCGGAGAACCCAGGCAAATTCGTAAATCACTCGCTACGCTCGAAGATGAAATCAATTCCCTGGAGCAACTCTGGGGAGAGTTAATCGCTAATAAAGTATTTATTAGCACCGTTTCGCATCAGCATATTTATGGCTTGCTATTCAGAGTGTTGTGGCCTTTATTCAGCAAAAGGATTTTTGTGAATGAAAATATCGAATACCCGGAGCAAATTGAAGCCATCTCAAAGCGACTAGGAGAACTGGTGTTAGTTTCCAGCCCGGCCTATTTAAAGCGCATGGCGGATGTGCTCGATGAAGAGATTGTTCGTCAATCAGTCCAGGTTATCTATTCTTCAGGGGGGCCTTTGTCACGTGATACTTCGCTTTATTATGCGCAGCATTTTAATGTTACACCTATCGAGGTATTAGGTAGTACTGAAACGGGAGGGATTGCCTATCGTCAGCAACAGCAACAGCATGACATGTTATGGCAGAAGTTTCCAGCCGTTGAAATTCGGCGTGAAGAGGATTCCGGTGCATTGGCAATTCGATCGCCATTTTGTTTTACCCAGGACTGGTATCAAATGGGAGATGCGGTTGAACTGATAGATGATCAGCATTTCAAGTTGCTCGGTCGTCTCGACAGGATTGTAAAACTTGAAGAAAAGCGCATCTCCCTGGATCGCATGGAAACCGTGCTGGGCCGGAATAATCTGGTTGAACAGGTTAAAATTGTGGTACTGGAAGGCTATAGAACTATTCTCGGTGCAGTGTGTATCCTGAATCATAAAGGTCAGGTGAAATTGCATCAATTAGGGCGCCGTGAGCTCTCAAACCAGCTCAAAGAATATCTGGCAGCCTATTTTGACCGGGTAACCTTGCCACGAAAGTGGCGCTATGTGGCTGATTTTCCATATAATACACAGGGCAAAATAACCCAGGCGGCACTTGCTGAGTTATTTGAAGACAATCAGGAGGATGGCGAAGACAATGGCAGCGACTGAGCAACCCGAGATACTGGCAAGTACCGAAATTGAACATGGCCTGCAGTTGCGTTTAAGGGTACCGGCTGGACTCAGCTATTTTCCGGGTCACTTTCCCGCGCATCCGGTACTGCCCGGAGTTGTCCAGCTGCGTTGGGTCGAAGAGCTGGCCCGACAACACAATCTTATCAGTGGTGTGTTTTTACGCATTGATAAGCTCAAATTTATGCGGATCATTTCCAGGGATTATGAAGTTACTCTGGAGTTAACCGTACCAAAAGAAAATATTCTTCAATTCCAGTACAGTTCCGAGCATGGCATCCATGGTTCGGGGAAGATGGTTTTTCGATAACAATATGATGACACGATTTTGCGCAGTTATTCCCTGTTACAACCATCATGCTGTGATTGCAGATACTGTGCGTTCCCTACTGGAATACGTTGAAAAAGTGATCATTGTTGATGATGGCAGTCGTGAAGAAACGCGCGTAGCGCTCGAGCAGTTAGCCAGACAATATGGAGCAAAACTGCATTTACACCGCTTTGAGCACAATCAGGGCAAAGGGGTTGCTGCTTTAAAGGCCTTTCATATTGCCAATGACTATGGATTTACCCATGCTGTTCAAGTTGATGCCGATGGCCAACACGATCTGGCTAATACCCCCTTATTAATTGAACATGCCAGGACCTTTCCGAATGCACTGGTTACGGCGATTCCGCAATACGATGAAACTGTTGATCGGGTGCGATTTATTTCCCGCTATATCACTCATTTCTGGGTCTGGATCGAAACGCTCTCTTTCCAGATAAAAGACTCCATGTGTGGTTTCCGTGTCTATCCGTTGAAACAGACTATAGACCTGATCAATACGGCGAAAATTGGTACGCACATGGATTTTGATACGGATATCATGGTGAAACTATACTGGCGTGGTGTTGAAGTGATCAGTGTACCCACGCGGGTTCGCTATAATCAGGATGGAAGTTCTAATTTTCGTGTCTTCAAAGATAATCTGCTGATATCACTGATGCATACCAAATTGTTTTTTGGTATGTTGTTACGTATTCCAAAACTATTGGTCAGAAATATTAAGCGCAGTGATGAATATCACAGGCACTGGTCCAGCCAGAAGGAAAAAGGCTCATACCTGGGGTTGAAATTTCTCTTTACTATCTATAAGTGGTTTGGCAGAGGCCTGTTTAGTCTGTTTCTGCATCCAGTTATGTTTTTCTTTTTTATCTTCAGCCCGGAAAAACGCCAGGCCTCACGTCAATATCTTGAAATAATCAACAAGGAACTGGGGATCAACAAAAAAGTACACTGGTACCAGATTTATCGACACTTTTTAGCGTTTGGTTACAGCGCCCTGGATAAACTCGCGGCCTGGCTGGAAAAGGATTTGCCGATAAAAGAATTTCATGGTGCTGAGCTTTACCAGGAACTGGAAGACAAAGGGCAGGGCGCAGTGTTTATCGGCTCCCACCTGGGCAACCTGGAATATTGTCGTGCCCTGTCACGCTCCGCAAGTAAAAAAACGATTAATGCAGTTGTCTATACCGAACATGCAGAAAATTTTACCCGTACTTTAAGGGAAATCAATCCTGACTTTGATGTGAATTTAGTTCAGGTGAGTTCTTTTGGTGTAGATACGGCAATCAAGTTCAGAGAAAAAATAAATAACGGCGAGATCCTGGTGATTGTTGGCGACCGGACTTCGCCTTATGCGCATGAGCGCAATATCGAGTCTGAATTTCTTGGTAAACAGGCCGCCTTTCCACAAGGTCCGTTTGTTCTGGCGAGTTTGATGGATTGCCCGGTGTATCTGATTTTCTGTATTAACGATGGAACCGGTTACAGCATCTACCTTGAACACTTCCGAGACAGAGCAGAGTTACCGCGAGAGAATCGCGAGTCAGAACTGGCAAGCCTGATCCAGGGATATGCACACAGACTTGAATACTACTGCAAAAAGGCGCCCTTGCAGTGGTTTAATTTTTTCGACTTTTGGGCGAAGACCGATACGTCTTCGGGAACAGGTTAAACGTATGAGTAAGCAAACAGTCACATTTGGCAATGGCGAGTTGACGATTGAAGATATTCTCGACCTTGCAAGTAGAAAAAAACTACCGGCACTATCCAGTGATCCCGAATTTATCAACCGAATCGAATCAGGCTGGAAGTTTCTTGAGAAATTATTGAAAGAAGACGGGGTGATTTACGGTGTGACAACCGGTTATGGTGATTCATGTACGGTAACCGTGCCAACCAGTCTGGCTTATGAATTACCCGTACACCTGACCCGTTTTCATGGCTGTGGGCTGGGCGAATATTTTGATGAACAGCAGAGCTTTGGGATTGTTGCCACCAGAATCGCATCACTGGCGCGTGGTTACTCAGGTGTGCGTAAAGAGTTACTGGAGCAACTGGTGTTGTTACTCAAGGAAGGGATTGCACCTCTCATTCCCCAGGAAGGCTCTGTCGGTGCTTCCGGCGATTTAACCCCCTTATCATACGTAGCCGCGACCTTGATTGGTGAGCGCGATGTTATATATAAAGGAGAGGTTTGTTCTGCCAAAGATATCTATGCACGTTTAAACATTTCGCCTATCGAACTAATGCCAAAAGAAGGCCTCGCCATTATGAATGGTACGGCGGTGATGACCGCGTTGGCCTGTTTTGCCTATTCCAGGGCGGAATACCTGACCCGTTTAACCTCCAGGATAACTTCACTGGTCTTGCTGGCGACCCAGGGTAACGGCGCGCATTTCGATGATCTTTTGTTCCAGGTTAAGCCTCATCAGGGGCAACAACAAATTGCCAAATGGATCCAGAGTGATATTAACTATTATGAACATCCACGCAATTCAGCACGGTTACAGGACCGCTACTCGATCCGTTGTGCCCCCCATATTATTGGTGTGCTGCGTGACGCGCTGGGCTGGATGCGCCGTGATATCGAAAACGAATTAAACAGTGCCAACGATAATCCGATTATCGATGGAGAAGGGGAACACGTGCTGCATGGAGGGCATTTTTACGGCGGCCATATAGCATTCGTGATGGACTCCATGAAAAACTGTATAGCTAATCTAGCCGACCTGATGGACCGACAAATGGCACTGCTGGTTGACCCTAAATTCAATCATGGTCTGACGCGAAACCTCTCCGGTGCGAGTGGCGAAAGATTAAGTCTCAATCATGGTTTT
>JASFLV010000143.1:0-7536 GCA_050117915.1 Thioalkalispiraceae bacterium
TATTTGTTTTTATTCTAACGCCGACTACTGCTATTTCTTGTGTTTGACTGACCACCAACCCGGTAGTTCAGCAATGGAATCGATCACCGCATCAGGCTGGATGGGCCCCTCGAGGTCGACGGGTCGAAACTTTCCGGTGCGCACCAACAGACCATGGAGGCCCGCTTGCTGGGCCGCATCGATATCACTCCTGATATCATCACCGATCATTAACACATCATCCGGGCTCACCGCCAGACGTTGCACCGCCGCATCAAAGAAGGCCTGTGCCGGTTTACCCAGCACGATCGGTTCCATGCCGCTGGCATACTGCAAGGCAGACACATAAGCGCCGGCATCCAGGCGTAACCCATCGGTTGCCCGCCAGTAACGCGTCATGCCCAGGGCAATCAGAACCGGGGGCGGCTCCTGCATCAATTGCCGAAATGCCCGGTTCATCACTTCAAAACTCCAGCCCGCCCCCATGTCACCGACAATCACTGCCTCGGTCGGCTCCTCCGTTGAGCTGACAATCTGAAATTCGTCAAACACCGAGCGAGTCTGTTCAGCAATATAAAGTGACACGCGTTGAATGCCCTGCTGCTTCAACCAGTCAACCGTGGCGACCGGTGGCGACATGATCCTGCTGACCTCCGTCTCGATGCCAAACCCCGACAATTTCTCAACAATCGCCTGGGGGGGTTTAGAGGTAGTATTAGTGATGAACAGGTAAGGAATGTCATTTTCACTGCACCAACACAGGGCGTCGAGCGAACCCTCGATAAGTTGATCGCCCACGTAAAACACACCATCTAAATCGAATAAAATCGCCCGCATCACAAACCCTAAACCATTTTCTAATGAGTATAGATGCTATAACGCTAAGAAAAACCAGGACATTATCGTAGCTTATTTACTATCTGTTTGTATTATCAATGGCGTATGGGCAATCTGCCCTGGGACTTACCTGATGAACGTCACTTTTTATCCCGTTCATTATTAGAAGCATTTCCTCTCAGACCCAATCTTCCCGCAAGACCTCCCAGCTCAGAATAGGCCTTTTGCTTAACTATCTAATATTTTTGACTTTTTTCCCCAGTGCCCAGATCACAATTTTTGGCTAATAATCGCAGGTTGTTTGCCGATAACCTGATTATATATCCGTCAAAAGACAGAAAAGTTATTAGATGTCTCACGCGTAAATTGAAATTAATAACCTGACGACCTGAGATTGAGTCCTTACAGATGCCAATAGAAAACCTTCAGCTTAGCTCAAAGTTTCTGATCGTTGACGACGAGCCATTGAACATTAACTTGCTTGAAAGATATTTGAAAGATGCAGGTTACAAAAACATATTAAGTACACAGGATTCAGGCCTTGCCGTTGAATTATACAGCCAATACCAACCTGATCTGGTTTTACTGGATCTCAACATGCCTACCATGGATGGCTTCCAGGTTCTAGAATGCCTGAACCGTATTGAAACTAAAACTTATGTTCCCGTCATGGTCCTGACCGCCAATACCGATGATGAGTCAAGGTTACGAGCACTCGAGGCAGGCGCCAAAGACTTCATCAACAAACCGTTTAGTAAAGTTGAAGTGCTGACACGCATCAGAAATCTGCTAGAGGTACGCACTGCTCATAAAAAGCTTCTGCAACAAAATGAAATCCTGGAGCAAAAAGTCAACGAGCGTACTCATGAGCTGCGTGAGAGTCAACTTGAAATCGTGCAGCGTCTTGGCCTTGCTTCGGAATACAGGGACAACGAAACTGGCCAGCATATAATTCGTATGAGTTATTACTCAAAGATCCTTGCAGAACATTATGGCCTCCCCCCAAAGGAATGCGAACTCATACTCAATGCTAGTCCGATGCATGACATAGGTAAGCTGGGTATACCTGACGCCATCCTGCTAAAACCGGGGAAATTAACTGATGATGAATTCAGGGTGATGAAAACCCATACAACCATTGGTGCACGTTTGTTAGAAAATCCTCGCTCCCCGATTACCGAAGCAGCAAGAATCATCGCCTTAAGCCACCATGAAAAGTGGGATGGTAGTGGTTACCCAAATGGCTTGAAGGGTGAAGATATTCCATTGGTTGGAAGGATCGTTGCGGTTACTGATGTGTTTGATGCACTCACATCTGACCGTCCCTATAAATCAGCATGGTCAGTGGATGAGGCTATCGCCGAAATTGAACGGTCCGCAGGCTCACATTTTGATCCTGAACTTGTACAGTATTTTATTAAAGCCTTACCTGAGATTCTTGAGATAAATCAGGCCTATACAGACAATCCTGATGAAAATAAACAGGAAGCCTGCTCCTGAACTAAAGTATATGAAATCAAATTAATAATTCAGTTTGGTTTTTTTACTCAGACGCCATTGATTACTCCGCGTAGTCACTAGTTCATGTTTTTTTCGCAACTGCTGGTGTCTATCGTGGCCTTTGCCACAACCGGGAATTCGTTTTGATTTACAGTTTTTATGCCTGTGCTTATGGCGATGCTTGAACCTAGGGTAGAACACCGACACATATCGCACATCAACTGAGTCATCCTGCTCTAGCTCACTGCGCTGCGTTTCAAGTTCAAGACGCGCCTGTGCCAACCTTCGATCAAAGCGCGCTTTTTCTCTAGCCAGTCTTGCCTTTTCAAATTGATTCGCAATCTCCAGCGTCGATAAGGTTTGATCGACCGACTTTGACTCGGGCTTTGTTATCTCCAACTGGACAATTTCGGTTTGCGTCTCAGTTTGCTTAGGTGGTGTCTGGCTGTAGTGAGTGACACCGTTGCTATCGAGCCACTTATAGACATCCCTTGCCTGGACGCTAAGTGGCAGATATAACAGCAGCCCCAGCATCAACAGCCAGAGAAGATATGGTTTGTGATCCATTGTTTGCACTTTGATTCACTCCACTCATCATTACCGTTTAATTATACACAGTTGGAACGTTTAGCTGGGTGATAGTTCGCCGTGTTGACATTCAGGCAATAGAATAAATCTATAATATTTCTACAGTAAAAGCGGGCTTACGACCACTTGCACTTTCTTAATAGAAAATATCTATATCCAGCAGTCACAGGTCAGATTGGCGGCAGAGAAAATTATTTCAGATATTAGAAAAAAACTGTCTCCTGTCCCAGGCATTTTCGCTATTCTAAATCGAGGTTTGCCGTTAATCCAATGTAGACATTTCTCAGTGGCGCGGGTTCATAATAGCGGCCACCGAACGCATTGATACGAATATTTGAATTATAGCTTTCGTCAAACAGATTATTGACGCCAAGATAGGGTTTGATTATCCACTTGTCTTTTCTCAACGAATAATTCAGTCGAATATTCGAGACAAAATAATCTTCAACCAGTACATCATTGTTGTTATTTGCATACAACTTACCGGAATAGATCATTTCGTATAACGCCTGCAGTCCCGTGAATGGACGAAAAGAAAAACCCAGGTAAGCATAATGCTCAGGTAAGCCGGGGATCTGGTTACCGGAAAAGTCGTTGCCATCCTGGTCGACATAGTTATCAAATTTGAAATTCGACCAGGTATAAGCGAGATTCAGGCTTGAGTTGTTACCTGTCATGATAGACATAGACGCTTCCATTCCGTTACGTGTCGAACTTCCTGCATTGTTATAAAATGTTCTTCCAGGCTGACCGGCCACCTCAAAAGGTACCAGTTCATTTTCTAGATCGATGCTGAAGATAGATACTTCATAGCGCTGGCGTGGTCGGGTAAGCTTATAACCGAATTCAACTCCCTTGGAGATCGTCGATTGGAGTGTCGTGTTCAGTCCACCGCTACCATCGGGATTCGCTAGCTCTGTTGTTGTGGGTGTTTCAAAGGCATTGCTGAGGGTGGTAAACAGGGTCGTATCGTGAAAGACATAGTTTAGCGAGACGGAAGCACTCAGATGATCAAAGCTGATCCTGCCAGAGTCATCACCATCGGAAAGATAATTATCGGTGATATCAAAGCTCACTTCATCATAGCGGATATCGGACAATACACTCCATGATGTATCCAGGTTGAACTCGCCATGAATAAATACCCCCTGGCTACTCACCTGCTCACGTTGATCGAAGCTTAGATTACCAAGGGTTCCGGTATTGTTATCAAATCGCTGTCGGTTATCATCCTGATCTTCAAGGTCGACCCCGTAAGTCAATTTCAATCGATCCTGCTCTTCTAGCTTCGGACTGTATTGAACTCCTACACCGGAGAATAAACGATCAAGTTGTACGGAACCGCCACTCGTGAAAGGTAGTTTATTGGCGAAATTTCGCCACACATAATAATTCCGTACCAGCAGATCGCCACCAAACCGGTTAGTACGGTATAACAGCGAGAGCATTTGTTGATCCAGTGCTTCACCGGCATCGTACAGCACATTGTTGGGGTTAGCCGAGGCCGGATTTAGTCCTGCGTCTATCGCATCGAGACTTCCCGGATCATTGGCGAGGGGCTGATCAGTGTGGTTAGCAATTAATGTTAGCTCATCGGAATCCGTTAGATAAAAACTCAATTTGCTATTCAGGGTTGTGCCTTTGGCTTCTGAATGTTCGCGATAGCCTTCTAACCTGGAATTCGACAGGCTCAACAGGTAATCCGCCTTGTCGGTGAGACCGGAGGATTTTATCGCAACTTTCTGATAACCATACTCACCGGTTGCCAATGAACCTTCTACTGACTGAGTTTTCTCAGCTAACTCAGTCTCTATTAATATGACACCACCGGCCCCATTACCATATAACGATGATGCGGGGCCTCGCAGGACTTCAATACGACCGATTGAACTCAGATCTACACTATCGAGTTGTGTTTGACCATCCGGTAACGACAGTGGGATACCATCCACGAAGACACGGATACCACGAATGCCGAAATTTGAACGGGCACCATATCCGCGTAACGAGATACGCAGGTCTTGCGCAAAGTTATAGGGATTTTGCATGTAAAGACCAGGGACATGGCGCAGTAACTCATCCAATGATATTTGCTGATTGCCCTCCACCCAGTCATCTTGATCAATAACCGAAACGGCACGTCCATGGCTGCTGATCGTCGCACGAAGTTGAGGCGCCGTTACCACGATCTCATTTGACCTTAGTATCTCATCAGCCACTGACGTATCTGGAATCGAGGCAACGCAAACGACGCCTGCGACAATGAGCAGATTTTTCATTTCCATCTATGAACAGATCTGATCTAATCCGTTGCGGGTTTGATACAGTATAGTTTGCCTGTATCCGTTGAAAAATAGATCCAGCCCTGTGGACTTTGTGCAAGCGCGCGAATGCGTTCATCCAGATCCTCGAGGAGTCGCTCTTCAGCGATGGCCTGACCTTGTTTATTGATCACAACCCGATTCAGATGACGCAATGCCAGGGCACCAGAAAACAAATTGCCATGCCAGCTGGGAAATGCCTGTCCTGTATAGAGTAACAGACTCCCGGGTGCAATCGAGGGAGTATACTGTTTGACCGGCTGTTCCATGCCCTCGCGTTCTGTCCCCTCGCCCACCTGTATCGGGCCCCAGTACTCCTTCCCATAAGAGATCACCGGCCAGCCGTAGTTGCGTCCGGGCAGCACCAGATTAATTTCATCGCCGCCGCGGGGACCATGTTCGATCACCCAGAGCCTCTGCTGTTTTAAATCATAGGCTATGCCCTGCGGGTTGCGGTGGCCATAACTCCAGATCTCCGGCAAGGCATCTTTGTGATTAATAAACGGGTTGTCGTCTGGCACCTTGCCATCCCGTGTTAATCGCATCACGGTACCATTGTGACTCGTCAGATCCTGGGCAGTGGGCCTGACACCACGATCCCCAACACCAAAATAGACATGACCAGTTTCATCAAAGGTAACACGACTCCCAAAATGATAGGTCGTATCCGTTGCCGACTGGGTCTCAAGTAAATCCTGCCAGCCCACCAGTTGATCGCCCTGCAGCCTGGCACGCGCCAATACGGTCACCCCCTCACCGTCTTTATCGCGCACAAAGGTAAAATAGATCCAGTCACTGGGTTGAAAGTCCGGCGGGACTGCCACATCCAGCATCCCCGCCTGACCCTCCGCGAATACGGCGGGGGCACCTTTTAAGACACGCAACTTACCTGTTTCGAGATTCAGTAAACGGATGTTACCGCCCCGCTCAGTAACGATGATTTCGTTATCCGAGAGAAATGCCAGCCCCCACGGAATACCCAGGCCACCCAGCACAGGTTGCAGTTCAAATTTCGCCACCTGGCTATCGACAATCCGCCCTTGCTCCGCCCACACCGGTAACGTCAGGGTGAACAATAACGACCAGAGTAATACACGCGTGCCAATCAGGTTTATAACACTCATCCTATGTTCCATTCGACATGGTTAGTTGACAGTAATATTAGCTAAAAACCCAGAACAGAGAAAATATAAATACCGCCCTGGTTTAAAAGCGTTTTTAGTCTGCCCCCTGTTGAGGCATGTCTGTAAAAAAATCTCAAGCATTTACGTTGGGTGCCGTTATTCTATTAGACCAGTTGTGACTTTTTGGGAAACAAGCACTTTTGGCGATTAACAATCAACAAGTTCCTGGGGATTTATGAAAGTTAAAATCAATGCCAGCGATTTAATGCTGGGAATGTATATTTCTGAATTAGATAAACCCTGGATTGAATCTCCATTCTTATTTCAGGGCTTTACGCTTGAAAATCCAGATGAGCTGGAACGGGTGAGACAATGTTGCTCTTATGTTTATGTTGATACTGAAAAAACACCATTTGAACTCCATACAAAACTGCTTAAACTAGAGAAAAATAATAAGAAAAAATCGTTCACAGAGACCACTACTTTCAACATTAATGAAGATGATGAGGTAGTTCAGGCGAATATCAGGCAACAATTAGCAAAAGCAAAAAAGGTAAGAGACCAGACCCGAAAATATATAGACCAAGCGCTTGAGGATGTACGACTGGGTGCCAGTGTTGATACCAAAACAGCCAAAACTATTGTTTCTGCGCTGGTCGACAATATCGTAACCAATCGAGATGCCTCAATGTGGCTTACCCAACTAAAAAAACGTGATGAATATACCGCGATTCATAGTGTTAATGTCTGCATTCTTTCCATTTCCTTTGGCCGTTCTCTTGGTCTATCTAAACAAGAGCTCAATGTACTGGGACTGGGTGCCCTGTTACACGACCTGGGTAAAATGAAAACGCCGTTAGAGGTGCTGAACAAGCCAGGCAAGCTCACTGAAGAAGAATTTGAATTTATGCGAGCTCACCCAGGGCAGGGTTATGAGTTATTAAAAAATGATAAAAATATCCCGCCTGAAGCACTTGATATTGTCCTCGCACATCATGAGCGACTGAATGGCAAAGGCTATCCCGATGGACGCGATGAGGCAGCAATCCCTTATTTCACTCGTATTGTTACTATTACTGATGTCTATGATGCAGTCACTAGTGATCGCGTTTATCATGATGGCATGACTCCGCATGATGCACTAAAGAACATGTATAAGTGGATGCCGGGTAACTTTGATCAGCAGT
>JASFLV010000144.1:0-7523 GCA_050117915.1 Thioalkalispiraceae bacterium
TTGAAGGCATCGTCCATGGTCTGGTTTACCACTAGGTGAAAGTAGATCCAAACTACGTTTAGGTCATCGTATGCGATTTTGGATGAAGATAGATGCGCATATCCTGCATGGCGTCTTCCATGGCCATTTTGATCTCCGTTACGATGCTGTTGGCTTGATCTGCGTATTGCCAGTCTGTGTGATGAGGATCGGCTGACTGGATGGCGGCCTGGCCTCGTGCCAGGATCTCAACCTTATCATCAGGCAGGAATTGTTCAAGAAAAACGTAGGCCTGGACCAGGCTATTGCGTGTTATATCGTCCAGGTCTTCTAACTCCCATAGAAGGGTCTGGATAGCCTGTTTGATGGTTTCTTTATTTCTGGGCAACAATGATTCCGGTAAAGCAGTGTTAACATGCTTCAGGTTATTTAACAGGGCACCATAAGTATTCACGATACTTTCGGCCTGTTCGATTTTTTTTTCAATTGCGACTTGATCCATTAGAATGATTCTAGCATGGTTATGAAGATTGATATTATTATCTCGGTCGTAAATTAGGATAAGATGTGAACAAGTTTGTGACATTTTGTCAAAGGTTAGTTAAATTAGAAGGCTAAATACTCATTAAGTAAATATGGACCAAATAAACGATTTTCTTTTAAGCCAGCATCCAATTGTCCCTGGCCTTCTGTTAGCGGTTTTGATTGGGTTTGCCTTGTATCTGAGCTGGTCGCCGCTTCAACAACTTCTGGTGCACTGGAGGCTACACTCTCTGGTAAACAGGCTGGGGAAAGCCTCACTTAAGAATGTATATATACCGGATGACCTGGGCGAGATGATCTATGTAGAACAATTAATACTTAGGCCAACAGAATTATTGTTGGTGATGATCAAACCTTTTCGCGGTAACATTTTTGCAGCAGAACAAATTGACCTTTGGACACAGGTGGTGGGCCACCGCAGTTATAAATTTGCCAATCCTCTTCACCAGCAGGAAAGGGATCTGCAGGCCTTAAGTGCATTGTTACCAAAGAAACCTATTAATGGAATGGTTGTGTTTGCCAAGGGTAGTCGTTTTCCAAAGGGCAAGCCTGATAGCGTTTGTGATTATCAGGAGTTAAAACAGCTGGCTGCTGATCAACATAATAACCAGGATATTAAGCCTGAGTTGCAGGAAGCCTGGCAGACTCTAACATCCCAGGCAGAAGTGGCAGAGAAGATGAAACAGCCCATATTGTATCAGCCCGGTGATAAAAAACGCCTGACCCTGGGGCTATTAACTGGCTGTTTAGCACTTGCTTATGCTGGCTGGTATCTGGGGATTATTTAATTTTTTTAACTGGTCAGGATTTATTTATAAAGAGTCGTTGATGATTAAGCAGTTTAAAAATTTGGTGCAGTCCTTTGTCGAACAACCCGATGAATCCAAATCGGGAGAAGAACTACTACATCTGGCCGCTGCTGTATTACTGGTCGAAGTTATGATGGCCGACCATGAAGTCAGACAGGAAGAAATTGAGCAAATCACAAATGTGTTGAAAGAAATATTTGGCATTGAAAAAGAACAGAGTACCTTTCTTATTCAAGATGCTCAAAAGAGGCACCAGGAACTGGTATCTTTACAGGAGATGACCAGTATCATCAATGAGCAGAAAGATCAGGAGCTCAAACGAAAGATTATCTTTGCTATGTGGTGTATTGCATATGCAGATAGTGATAAAGATAAATATGAAGAGCATCTGATACGCAAAGTTGCTGACTTACTATACTTGAGTCATGTTGATTTTATTAAGGCACGCCATTTGGCAGAAAAGCAGAATAACAAGGGCAGGGGTGTCACCTGAAATGAGTTTAACCGAGAAAAGCACGTCACTGCTCAAGTTCAGTATAAGTGTCTTATTGGTCATTAGCGGTTTTATACATAGCCTGGCTGTGTTGGCCGCCGATGAACTATGTGGGCCATCCTCGGGGCGTGTTGCCAGGGCGATGTTTACTACGGGCATAGAAAACCGTGAACCCATCGATCGGGTATTGATTCTTGAGAACAAGGCAACGGAAATATATTTCTTTACTGATTTAAGGCGCTTACAGGGAAAGACCATTATACACCGCTGGGAATATGAAGGCCGAGTGGTCAACAGGAAGACATTTAAGGTAAATGGGCCACGCTGGCGTGTTTATTCGCTGCATAAGATAGACAGAAATATGCTGGGTCGCTGGACAGTCATCGTGACGGATGAAACTGGCTGCCCACTGAAAGCGGTTATTTTTGAATATATCCAGGCAGGCGAGGCGGCTGGAGGGTCTGCAATAATTGATTTACAGTAAATTGATCTTTGTTAATAAATAATAAAGATTTATTTCTTTTGCTTACGCCAATCAGACAGCATTTCGTTAAATTCTTTCTCAGCCTCTGACCTCATACGTTCTTCGATTATTTCCTTATGGTTCTCGGTCCTGGCCCGTATTGATGCTAGACCTCTGGTTGGTTGGCTAGCATTTGTTGTTTCCGCAACTGTTTCGGTATCTGTATAGGTGGGGCGAGTAATTGCAATGATACTCACACCAACCATGACAACAACACTTGCCGCCAGCGCGATTAACGAACTGCGCTTCTTCTTAACCGGTGCATCACTGCTGGTCACGGGAGTAAAGTCATCATTAAATTGTTGAGATCTGGGTGATGGTGTTGATTTGGTCGTAATATTATCTAACTCGACCAGGATTGAATCACTGAATTCAGACTCCTGTTCAATCACAAATTCTGATTCAGGTTCTTCATCCGCGTACTCTATATCAAAGGAAGGCAATTCTTTGCGGGATTTTTCTGCAAATTGCTGCTCAGCCTGTTTAAGTAATTGTTCTGCCTCATCTCTGCTTGGTGGGCGTTCTGAAGGTGCTTTAAATATAAAGATGTCTTCTTCACCTTCTAGAATGGTCTTACCTTTTACAACATGAAGCTTGGCCTTAGCCAGTTTTGGACCCCGACCGATATGGATATCATATTCATCATCTTGTTTCTCAGATTCTTGCTTATCCAGTTTGCTGCGTAGTTGCTCGGCCATTTGTTTGGCTTTCTGCGTTTTCTCTTCCTCAGCGTGTTCACGTTGTTGTTCAGCCTGGCGCTGGGCAATGGCCTCTTGCTCCGCTTTACGCTGTTGTTCTACCTGTGCGGCAATACGGGCCTGCTCTTCGGCGATACGTTGTTGTTCTTCTTGTTCAGCAGCAAGGCGTGCCTGCTCCTCGGCGATGGCGGCAGCCTGAGCTTCCTGTTCTGCACGGCGGCGTTCAGCCTGTTCAGCGGCCAGTCGTGCAGCTTCTTCTGCAGCTCGGGCATGATCGCTTTCTTCAGCCTGGCGTCTTGCTGTTTCTTCTGCCAGGCGGGCCTGGGCGCGCTTGGCTTCACTCTCAACCAGTTGTCGGGTTTGCTCCAGCTCGGAACGCAGGCGATTTGCCTCTTCAAGGGCTTCCTGGCGAATGGCTTCAGCTTCAAGCTGTGCGGTTTCCATCGCCTTGCGAGAGAACTCATCGATCATTTTCTTGCGGGCTTCTTCGGCTTCCTGCAGGGCGCGCTGACGAGCTTCTTCAGCCTCCTGTTCTGCCTGGCGACGTGCCTCTTCGCGTGCCTTTAACTGGGCTTCCTGCAGGGCCTGTTTACGAATCGTTTCGGCTTCCTGCTCGGCTGTTTTGCGTGCATCTTCCAGGGCCTTTTGCCTTTCAGCTTCCAGTTCCTGACGCCGCAGTTGTTCTTCTGCCTTGCTTCTGGCAAGTTGCTCGGCGGCTTGCTGTTTTTCGTGTTGTATCTGGATGCGCAGGTTCTCGGCTTCTTTGAGGGCCTGTTTGCGAATTGCGTCGGCTTCCATCGCTGCCTGTCGACGTGCATCTTCGGCCGCCTTAGAGGCTTCCGCAGCAGACTGATCGGCTTTTCGGCGGGCTTCCTTTTCATGGTGAGCGAAGTCTTCAGCCATTTTCACTTTGCGGGCCTCAAGCTCAGCGCGTAAACGTTCAGCTTCTTCCAGGGCCTTGTTACGAATCGCTTCGGCCTCGGCTTTGACTTTTTCCGCTTCCTGTTGAGCAATAACCCGGGCAATTTGTGCCTCACGTTCTGCTTTTTGTTTTTCGGTTTCCGCGCGTTTGAACTGGGATTCAAGTTCATTTTGCTGTTTGGCAACGGCTTCGGCTTCTGCCTTGATCCGCGCCAGTTCCTGTTCCGCGCGTTGACGCGCCTGCTCGGCCTCAGTACGTAAGCGGCTGGCTTCCTCTTCTTTTTGGCGTACCATTTCTTTCTCGCGAGCCACTTCCTGTTTAACAGAAGAGAGAATTTCGTCGCGTTCCTTTAGCGTCTCTTTCTTCAGGGCATCGATTTCCGCCTGCGCGGCGCGTTTTTCTTGTTCAGCCCTGCGTTTTTCCTCTTCTGCAGAAGCGGTCTTACGGGCCAGGTTATCCGCCTGGGCTCGCAACGCATCGGCCTGTACTTTCAGTTGACTGGTCTTGGCTGAAGCCGATTGTCTCGCTTGTTCAGCCGCATCAGCCTTTTTAACCTGTTGTTCAACCTGGTGTTTGTGGGTTGCCAGTTCGCTCTCAATAATTTCTTCGAGTTCCGGTTTGATTGGCGTGATGGGCGTTTTTGCTGTTTCCGTTGGTGTAGGGCGGCTGGTTGGTGTGGTGCTTTTTGTTGCAGGGCTAAAGGGCTTCGACTGTTTGTGTAAACCACCTTCTAAGACATATACCTGCAGACTTTGCTGGGCGAGTAAAAATGCGGCGGCGCGGCTTTGGGTCATGTCGTTACAGTAAACGATATGTTCGCGTGTGGAGTTCAGGTCTTTTGCCTTGACCCGCAACATGGAAAGCGGAATGTTTTGTGCGCCCTTTATCCCGTCTTCGTTGAATTCCTTGTTGGTACGAACATCTATCAGTGCTGCACCGGTCTTGACTTTGTCCATCATCGTCGCGTGATCGATGGCCTGGAGCATTGGGTCAACGAGCAAGCGGTGGAAATCTTGCTTACTCAGACGCATCAGGACACCGGCTTCTTTCATGGTGACCGTGGCATTGCGCTTGCCGTCTGTAATCAGCGCTTCTTCGCCAAAACCGTCACCCGGCCCTAGTATCGCCAGGCGAACTTCTTCAGCTTTTGGCGCCGGGCGGCGTGATACGCTGCACTTGCCCTGCTTGACGATGTAGTACCAGTCATCGCTGTCACCCTGTTTGATGACAACCTCGCCGGCCTGCATCGGCACTTCTTCAAGGTGAATCAGGATGGATTGAATGTTTTCAGTCGGAAGCTGTAAAAACGCAGGTGACTGCAGGAAACGTAACATCCAGTCACTTTCCGGATCCTCCTGTACTCCGATTTCAGTAACTTCGTAAGTTCCAGAAGGGTCTTCGCTGAGCAGGATTTCCAGCAGGTTGCTGTCAATATGCAGCAGGGTAACGTTGGTCTTGGTGCGACAGGTGCTGGGGCGTGGCCATTCTTGTGCAACTGGATAACGGGCTTCGGTCGTCTTGGCTTTCAGGGTTTCGGCGCGGGGATTGCCAGTAATTTGTAGTTCTAATTGTCCGGAGAGCAGGTAAGTTGAGCGAGAGTCTTTTTCACCCTGGCGGAAGACCACCCGGCCTGGTGGCAGATCCTCAACCTGGGATTTACTCGCGATGTCTTCAAGTTTATCAACACTCAGTGAACCCAATGGTTCAAGGGTTCTTAGAAACTTAACCTGTAAATATTCTTTAGCACCATTCATTTTTAATATCGCCACCAGCTTTTCGGGTCGGGCACTCGTCCTAAACCCTACCTGGACTAAGGATATGCCATTGTTTTATATATATAATATCGGCCGAAAATATTACGGCAAAAGACTCTAACTAAGGATAGACGGTATTATTTTTCCAAGTTGTGAGAGCCTTCACAATCAGGCCAACTTTTCTCCGCCTTTGCCTTTCGCATTAAAATGCACGCTGAAAGACTATCCTGCCACCCTGCATGGAGCCTGCCTTGAATTCCACTCCAATTCGACCTGTACGATCGAGGTCTAATTGTAATCCAATGAGGCCTGTAAGGCTATCTTTTGCTTTAAAATCAATGCTCTGATCGATTGTTCCTGATGCCTTTTCAACCCCGCTAATTGTAAGGACACTAGCGCCGAGGTTCAAATATAAGTGTTTGCTAATATAAGTTTGGCTATGTAATCCGATGCTGGCCTGGTGCCACTTCCATTCCATTTTCTGTTCATCCACTTCCGCGTCGATCAGGCTATAGCGATAAGCAAATCTGCTCAATAAAGTAAAACGTGGTTGTTGGATGAGATAAAATTGCAAATCGAGGCCAAGGTATTCGCCCACCATATCCTGCCCGGCATAGATAGGATTGCTGTTCTGCAATGCATTGATGTATCCAAGTAGAAATGCACCATCCAGACGACTGGCCAGCTGTTCGCGCAAAGAGAAATCGATGGAATTAACCCGCGTTTCGCGCTCTGCACCTTCAAAATTCAGATCGATATCGATGGCCTGAAAGCGTAACTCGGCGTGGGTGTAATGCGGTTGCTGCGCATAGGCAGGATCTGTACTGAGCAAGTTACAAGTCAGTAACGTTGCACAAACAGCGCTAAGTAATTTGGGATTATCTCGTAGTAAATAGTGGCTCACACATTCCATGTGTCAAGCATCCAGTTATGTTGGCAAGAAATCAATCGGATATTTGACTACCAGCGTTTCAACATTGGGGCGTGACTTGAAACGGAAACCCTTGACTCTCAGGCGAAGGCTTTCTTCAAGTTTTTTGTTGTTAAGTTCACTGGAGACGATACGCACACTCTTGACTGTTCCATTAGGTAGTATGGTGAGTTCCAGGACGATCTTCCCTTGCAGGGAAGGATCGCGACGCAAGGCACGATTGTAGAGACTAAAGATACGCCCCTTGTTCTTCTGGAAGACCAGTTCGATCTCTTCGTAGGGGCGACTTGCTCTACCACTACCCCCGCCAGAGCGTTTGCCCTTAGAACTACCGCCTGAACCGATAGAGCTGCGTACGTCGGTGGTCGAACGCCCTTCAAGGTTACCGCCACCGGTTGCGCGGCTCAGGCGGCTGGAATCAATACCACCACTTCCTTGTTTTGCCTTCGCGGCAACAATCGCAGTGCTGGTGTCGTCTGCCTTACTTTTGGTTGCACCACTTTTGACCGGCTTGTTTTGTTCCAGTGAAGCAACATCGAAGTCACGTAAATCAGCCAATGCATCTTCAACCACTGAAGCGGCTTTTTGTGCCTGTTTACGTGCCATTTCCGAACGATCCGGTTTTGGCTTTGCCTTGGGCTTAGGTTTAGGCTTAGGTTTGGGTTTCTCGGCCTTTTTCTTTTCTTTTGGTTTGGGTTTTTTCTTTTCCTTTGGCTTGGGCTTAGGCTTAGGGACCGGCTTAGGTTCAGCTCGTTTTTCGATGATCAATTTGGCAAGGTGCGGCGCGACCTCTTCGAGCTTTTGCTCTTCGGTTTCCATTAGCGTTAATAAATTGACCACCAGGAAGAAAAACAGGGTGATAGCGAGGGCA
>JASFLV010000145.1:0-7446 GCA_050117915.1 Thioalkalispiraceae bacterium
ATGTAAAATCAACCAGTTATATACTATAATTCGAGTGGTTTATTCGATCTGATTCGGTTACTCTATCACAATGCCAAGAGACTACGCTAAAAGTTCCAGCCGGGAAAAGGCACGTGGCCAACTACCTGGCTGGGTATGGATGATGGGGGGTCTGGCCATTGGCCTGTTCGTCGCCTTTATTGTCTATCTCAACAATATTACCCGCGTGACACAGGAAGAAGACAGTATCGCCACAGTGATCCAGGATACGTTTAGCGACCTGCAGGAGAATGCCCGCAAGCGCGAACAACAACAAAACCAATCTTCCTCCCCCAAGCAGACTCCGAGTGAAAAACCGGACACACCGAAAACCAGTTTTGACTTTTACTACATCCTGCCGGAACTGGAGGTCGCTGTTCCGGATCGCGAGCTCGCAACTCGTACTGAGCAGGCACAAGCTTCCAAACAAGATAAAAAAACAGAATACATCATTCAGGCTGGCGCTTTTCGTAAAGCCGAACAGGCAGACAACCTTAAGGCCAAGCTGGCCCTGCACGGTATCGTTGCCTATATCCAGACTGTCAATGTCAACACCGATACCTGGCACCGGGTACGAATTGGTCCAGTAAACAATATTAATCAGTTGAATCAAACTCGAAAGCGTTTACGCGACAACGGCATCGATAGCATTGTCATCGAACCCAAGACCTGAGTAGATTCATTACCCTGTACGTCACCACGTATGCACATTGTCCTCCTCTTAATTATCATCGTTGCTGTAATCTATGGACCGCATCTATGGGCACAATATACTTTTAAACGTTACTCACGCACACGGGATGATATACCCGGTAACGGCGCCCAACTGGCACGACATTTACTTAAAAAATTAAATATGGATGAGGTCATCGTCGAAGAGACTCAGAAAGACGGCGATCACTATAGTTCGACGGATAAGGCCGTACGCCTGAGTCCCGACAACTACCACAATAATTCTTTGACTGCGATTACTGTGGCTGCCCATGAAGTCGGTCATGCAATACAGGATCATCAGAATGATCCCATGTTAAGACGTCGCCATAATCTGGTTATGTTGACACACAGGATTCAACGACTCGGGATGTGGCTGTTAACTGCAACCTTTGTACTTGGGCTGTTCTCTCGAAATCCGATCATTGGAATCGTCGCGGTATTAGCTGGCCTCACCGTGATGGGCATCTCGGTGATCGTTAACCTGGTAACCTTACCGGTCGAGTTTGATGCAAGTTTTAACAAGGCCTTGCCGATCTTGTTTGAAGGCAATTATGTAGAGAAAAAAGATCGTCGAGCCGCGAGGCGTATCCTTAAGGCAGCAGCCTATACCTATGTCGCCGCTTCACTTGCCGATCTATTAAACCTGGCACGCTGGATTGCGCTGTTAAGACGCTAGTTAGAGGTCTAATTCACCAAAATGATAATGTTTTTTTACATCCTGTTTGATATCCCAGGTACACGACATACCCTTTGGGAAAGTAACCAGGTCACCTTTCCCCATCGTTACCGGCTGTCCACCTTCAGGTGTTACTAATACCTCGCCCTCTAAAAACAGGCAAGTCTCTTTTTCATCGTAAGTCCAGGGAAAGGTAGACACCTCTTTTTCCCAAATGGGCCACAGGAAAACTCCCAGTTGCTTAAGTTTTTCCTCTGCAGGTTTTGACACGACTTCAATCTTGCTCATTACTCATCCTCCAGATAGGTATAACCATGCAGTCCGTCTTCAAGCTCATTGAGAATAGCCTGCCTGTCAGAATCATCCTCAACCGATCTAGCCAGTTTAGCTTTATATAAATCAAGTAGTTCACTACTATCGATATGCACATGCCGCAGCACAGAATCTACCGTATCACCGTGCATCGCTTTTGATAAAACATAGCTACCATCCTCATTTATCGCAACATCAACCGAATCAGTATCACCAAACAGGTTATGCATATCACCGAGAATCTCTTGATAGGCACCGACTAAAAATATACCAAGCAAATAGGGCTGATCTGCCTGTTTTTCATGTAATGGTAGACTCGACTCAATCCCTTCATTATCAACATAGTGATCAATGCGTCCATCAGAATCACAGGTAATGTCTTCAATCACCCCGCGGCGGGTGGGTTGTTCATTAAGTCGATGAATAGGCATAATCGGAAAGATCTGCTCAATCGCCCAAACATCCGGGATGGATTGAAACACTGAGAGATTACAAAAGTATTTATCCGCAAGCTTATCGTTCAACTCATCAAACAAATCTCGATGTTGTTTTGCAGATGGATCCAGCTTTTTATGAATATTCACACAACATATGTAATAAATATTTTCAACATAGGCACGCTGTTCCAGGCTTAACACACCGTTGGTATATAATGTTTGCGCATCGGCAAGCCCCTGCTGGACATCATGGTAAAGCTCGATCAACTCTGCCTTGGAGGGAGTGCCTTTTAAAGTTTGTAAGCGTTGCCACATATCCAGCATGATGACCGGCGCATCCACTTGTGGAGCTTGTGGCTCCTGTTGGCTGGTAACCCTGTTTGTTTCGACCACATTGGTTACCAGCACTGCATGATGTGCAGTCAAGGCACGCCCTGATTCACTAACAATATCCGGGTGCGGAAGATCATGCTCTTCGCAAATGCGCCAGAAGGCATGCACAACATTATGTGCATACTCTTCCAGTGAATAGTTTGTTGAACAAAAACTGCGTGATGCGGTACCTTCATAATCCACGCCCAGGCCGCCTCCTACATCGATGCACTTTATATTTGCACCGAGTTTATAGAGCTCTGCAAAATACCTGGCACACTCGGCCATGCCTTTCTGGATATCACGAATATTCGGCAATTGCGATCCCAGGTGGAAATGCAACATTTGCAAACTGTCCAGCTCACCGGCGGCACGCAACTGCTCAATGCAGAGTAATAACTGTGCTGCCGTTACGCCAAACTTGGCCTTTTCACCGCCGGTATTTTGCCATTTACCTGCACCAATCGAGGCCAGCCGAATACGCACACCAAGTAGCGGTTTTATCCCGAGCTTTTTACTTTCCTCGAGTACCAGCTTTAACTCAGAGAGTTTTTCCAGAACAATATAGACACGTAAATCCAGTCGCTGCCCAAGCAAGGCCAGACGGACATACTCCCTGTCCTTATAACCATTACATACGACAATACCCTGCTTGTGATTATGCAATGCCATCACCGCGAGTAGCTCGGGTTTACTACCTGCCTCAAGCCCAACATTTCCCTGGTTATCCGAGATAATATGTTCAATGACTGATCGCTGCTGATTGACTTTGATGGGATAAACAGCCGTATAACTACCCTGGTAGTTATCATCCTGCATAGCAGTGGTGAATGCCTCGCAGAGTGTTTTTACCCGGTCACGCAGAATATCGGAAAACCGCAACAAAAACGGCAGGGTCAAATCCTTTGCTGCCGCGTTTATCAGTGCAAATAGATCCGTTGCCACTGATGTTTGGCTGGCAGAAGCCTTCACCGTTAAATGCCCTGCTTCATTGACATCAAAATATCCGGCACTCCACTGCCGGATATTATATGTCTGACGCGCTTTGTCTGGTGTCCAATCGGTCATGAAACTATAATAGTGTCTATTAATATTGAAGATGCACAATATAAAGAAATATATTTATCAGGTATAGCCTTTTCCTGAGCAAAATAACTCGCAAACCTAACTGGAGATAGCATGTCACTGGGAATTACTGAGAACAACAACTGGTTTACCGAAGTCTGCAATGAGTGTGGAAGCGCCTTTTCATTGAAAGTCGTGGAAAAACTTCACGAAGAGGTCAGCGAGTTTCAGAAAATTGAAATTTACAAAACTGAAGAATATGGCAACCTGATGGTCATCGATGGCTTTACCATGCTAAGTAGCAAAGAAAACTTTCTTTACCATGAAATGATGAGCCATCCTGCTCTGTTTAGTCATCCTGATCCAAAAAGCGTCTTAATTATTGGTGGCGGTGATTGTGGTACCTTACGTGAAGTCATGAAGCACTCTACAGTAAAAAAGGCTGTCCAGGTTGATATCGACGAACGAGTGACACGTTTGTCCGAACAATATTTTCCCGAACTCTGTACGGCTAACAGCGATCCCCGCGCAGAACTGCGTTTCGCTGATGGTATACAGTGGGTAAAAGATGCCCAGCCCGGGGACTATGATCTTATTATCGTTGATAGTACTGACCCGATTGGTCCGGCCGAAGGATTGTTTAATGAAGCCTTTTATCAAAGCTGCAACCGCATTCTGGGTGAGACAGGAATTTTAGTCCAGCAAAGTGAATCACCCATATCTCATATCAAACTGATCAAGGCAATGCGAGCAGCAATGCATAATGCCGGTTTCAAACATTGTCATACCCTGGACTTTCCCCAACCGCTTTATCCATCAGGTTGGTGGACAGCAACCATGGCCAGCAATACCGCAATTACTGAAGGACGTATCCAGGATATACAGAGTAAAAAATTTGAGACCTTATACTTTAACGAAATGAAACATCGAGCAGCAATGCAACCGCTACAATATCTCGTGCAACAACTGGGTGAATAATATTAAAGATTGTCGCAATTACTCTGCACAAACTCCTGCTTTGCTTCTAGCTCAGCGAGCATGCGTTGACGCCTGCTATCGAGTACGACCTCTTCTGGTCGCCGTTGGCTACCACGATTAGTCTGGCTGCTAATATAGTGATTGATCTTTTTTTGCAGGAGCACAATCTCTTCCTCAGCCTTGGCGCAACCCTCACGTAAAGCCTCCAGTTCAGCCCGTTCCTTCTCGCGTTTGCCTTCGCGTTTTTCACGCGCCTCTCTTAGCTCTTCCGCCAGCGCTTCTAGCTCTTCAACCCTTTGTCGACGCGCCTTTTCATGCTCACTCAGCGTTTCACTGCTGTCGGTCTCGACTTGATCGACACCCTGTTCCTGCACCGGGCCAGACTGATCTGACTGTGGTTGTTCGGTTACAGCCGGATCTCGAAGATTCTCCGTCTCGCTAGGCGTCCCGATGGTAGAGAAATCTTCCTCAGTGTGTTCAATCACTTCATGATCAGTCCCACCGGGTTTATCACCAAAATGGACCTGTCCATTTTCATCAACCCAACGGTAGATCTCAGCGGCACCTGTCACTGAAGTCAGGGCAAGGAATACAACCAGCATAATTTGATACTGTCTCAACTAACCGTCTCCACGCGCCAGCTTTAATCTTTCCAGGCGCAGGCGATGTCGTTCATCGAACAGGCGCCTGGCACCCAGCCAACTACTTAAAACAGTAGCAAATCCAGTCCCGGCCGTAATCATAAACATGATCAATATCTGGTATTTTGCCGCATCCATGGGACTACTCCCTGCCAGGACCTGGCCGGTCATCATACCGGGAATACTGATTATTCCAGCAGCTGCCATCGCATTAACAATTGGTATTAACCCTGTGCGCAAACTACGCCGGCTGATATCACGAATCGCGCTGTGCCAGTCCTCACCCAACATGAGCCGTTGCTCGATAATGGCACGTTGCTGCCAGGCATTTTGTGTCAGGTTGTCCAGGGTTAAGGCCACACCCGTCATGGTGTTACCCAACATCATGCCTAACAGTGGAATCGCATATTGGGGCTGATACCAGGGCTGTGGACTAACAATGATATTCAGTACGAACAGGGTTAAGGCAAAGGAAGAGATAAACATCGAGATGGTCCCCAGCCCATAACCCCAGATCCCCGCAAAAGGCCGGTGCTGTCGCGCCATAACTTCACGCCCGGCAATTGCCAACATCAGTATGGCGATTAATCCAATTAAAAGCGGATGACTGGTTGCAAACAAATACTCCAGCACCAGGCCCAGGAGAAGTAGTTGTACAACTGTCCGGGTGCCAGCAACTAAAACCCGATAGCTCATACCAAGCCGTAAATACCAGGTTAGTATCGCCAGAATAACGACCAACGTCGCGGCAATCGATAGATCAAGTATTGATAAGGCAATAACGCTATTGGTCATCGTTCATGTACCCCGCCATCACGAACTATATAGTGTCGATCTGCAACTCTTTTAATTTGTTCTTCAGAGTGGCTCACCCACAGAACAGGGAGGTTATTCTCATTTGCAAACTGCCGGATTAAGCCTTCAACACGTTTTGTGTTTTCGGGATCCAGGCTGCCGGTAGGCTCATCAAGTAACAAGCATTGTGGTTGATTGGTCAGCAACCTGACAATCGCCAGGCGTTGCTTTTCGCCAGTCGAGCAACGTGATACTTCCCAGTCAAAGGCTTGTTCAGAGAGTCCAAGGCTATTCATTAAGTCGGTATTCCGTTTAGCAAAATGGGCGCCGACTGAATCCACCCACCACTGGCTTTCTGCGGGTAACAAAGCAACACGTTTTCTCCAGTCCGGTGCGGAGTAATCATGCGAAGACTTGTCATCCAAAAATACCTCGCCCTCATGTGGAATAAGATCGGCGATAGCACGCAAGATTAAAGATTTACCAATACCGGACTCGCCTGAAAGACAGATTATCTGTGAAGCATTGACGGTCAAATTAACAGGTCCGATATGTAAGACTTTGATATTTTCCAGCCTTAATACGGGCATTTATCAGTCATCCTGGCTTTTGGTAATTTTATGTCGGTCATCTAAAATCAAGTGTATCATTGAAAAGATTGAATAGAAGACTTAATTCAGGTTTTAACAATTTACTCAGAAGGAGAACCGAATGTCTGAACCCGCCTGCCCGCAAAAAACGCCCTATCCAGTCGATCTTGAGCCTGGTGAATATTACTGGTGTGCCTGTGGCCGTTCTAACAATCAGCCGTTTTGTGATGGCTCACATCAAGGTACTGACTTTGAGCCGGTAAAGTTAAGCATTACAGAGAAAGGAACTTATTATCTATGTGGCTGTAAACAAACTTCTGATAAACCGATGTGTGATGGAACACATAGCAAACTCTAAATAAAAAAGGGTGGCCTTTTTTAATAGGCCACCCTTTGAGTTTACAACCTTACTTAAGGAAGTTACTTCATATTAAATGCCAGAACCTTTGGATCCAGTGAATTCTGGATAGGCTTCCAGACCACATTCACCAATATCGACACCTTCGTACTCTTCCTCTTCACTGACACGGACACCCATGATCATCTTGATCACGAACCAGGTGATCAGACTTGCAAGGAATACCCACAGGAAGATTGTTAGAGCACCAATGAACTGACCACCGTAAGTTGCATCAGCATCGGTAACCGGTACGACCATCACGCCGAACAGGCCTACCACACCGTGTACGGAAATCGCACCGACTGGATCATCAATCTTCAGCTTATCGAGGAAGACGATGGAGAACACGACAATCGCGCCACCGACCGCACCGATGATGGTGGCTGCCAGCGGAGTTGGGTCAGCCGGTTCAGCAGTGATCGCCACCAGACCCGCCAGTGCACCGTTC
>JASFLV010000146.1:0-7320 GCA_050117915.1 Thioalkalispiraceae bacterium
TAACCACGAAACGTATGCCGGTCAGGCGATCGTTTCTGCTGCCTCGTGTACCACAAACTGTCTGGCACCGGTTGCCAAGGTGCTGAATGATAACTGGGGCATCAAACGTGGTTTGATGACGACTGTTCACGCGGCAACTGCAACACAAAAGACTGTTGATGGACCTTCTGCGAAAGACTGGCGCGGTGGCCGTGGTATCCTGGAAAACATCATTCCATCTTCCACGGGTGCAGCTAAAGCAGTCGGTGTGGTACTGCCAGAATTAAATGGCAAGCTGACGGGTATGGCATTCCGTATTCCTTCCTCAGACGTATCTGTGGTTGACCTTACCTGTGAACTGGAAAAGCCAGCCAAGTATGACGATATCTGTGCGGCCATGAAGAAGGCGTCCGAGTCTGGTGATATCAGCAAGACCTTAAGTTACACAGACGAAAAGGTTGTGTCTACTGACTTCCGTGGTGTTGGATTCTCATCGATCTTCGATGCCGAAGCCGGTATTCAGCTGGATGATACCTTCGTTAAGATCGTCAGCTGGTATGACAACGAGTACGGTTATACCTGTAATATGATGAGGTTTGTCGAACACGTCGCCGCCAACTAAGCGGATCTTTTGCACGCTGAGGGTGTTGCGGCACGAGTTTAAATTGCTCACGTATTATTTATACGCTCCGCTTTTAAACTCGCACCGCGCCTACTCAGCGCACAAAATCTCTCGCTTAGTTGAGTAGTATTGATTAGCCAGTCCGGTATCAGCCGGGCTGGTTAGTTTTTAAAGTTGTTTGTTAAGTTCCAGAGCTTGCGTATATGTCAGGCTATAAAAAATTTACCAAACAGTTTTTAATTTTTAGTTTTTAGGAGTTCCAAACATGTCTTTTATCAAGCTGACTGATCTTGATCTGTCTGGTAAGCGTGTGCTGATCCGCGCTGATTTGAACGTGCCGGTTAAAGATGGCAAAGTAACTTCGGATGCACGTATTACTGCTTCTATGCCCACCATTGAGCACTGCATGAAAGCCGGTGCTTCGGTGATGGTGATGTCGCATCGTGGTCGCCCTGAAGAGGGCAAAGCTGATGAGGAAAACTCAATGGCACCGATCGCTGCGGACATGTCTGCCAAGCTGGGTAAAGATGTCCGGTTAATCAAAGATTACCTGGATGGTGGTTTTGAAGTTGCACCAGGTGAATGCGTTCTTTTAGAAAATGTTCGTTTCAACGCGGGCGAAAAGAAAGACGATGAGGCGCTTGCTAAGAAGTATGCCGCACTGTGTGATGTCTTCGTGATGGATGCATTCGGAACTGCACATCGAGCCCAGGCTTCTACTCATGGTGCCGGTAAATTCGCACCCACCGCTTGCGCTGGCTTACTACTTGCCGATGAGCTTGATAACCTGGCTAAGGCGCTGGCTAAACCTGCTCGCCCCATGGTTGCGATCGTCGGTGGCTCAAAGGTTTCTACCAAGTTGACTGTTCTTGAAGCCTTGTCTGAAAAAGTTGATCAACTCGTTGTGGGCGGGGGGATTGCCAATACTTTCTTGAAAGCGATGGGGCACCCGGTAGGAAAATCCCTGTGTGAACATGATTTGGTTGATACCGCCAAGGCACTGGTTAAGAAAATGGAAGAACGGGGTGCGAGTATTCCAATCGCCACCGATGTCGTAGTCGGTAAGGAGTTTTCTGAAAACGCAGAAGCGACATTGAAGAAAGTCGATGAGGTTGCGGATGATGATATGATTTTCGATATCGGTCCTGACTCGGCTAAAGAATTGGCAGACATTATTTCAAAAGCTGGAACGATTGTCTGGAATGGTCCAGTCGGTGTATTTGAATTTGATCAGTTTGGCGAGGGCACCAAGACCATTTCCATGGCGATTGCCAATGCAAAAGGCTTTAGTCTGGCGGGTGGTGGTGACACCATTGCCGCGATACAGAAATATGGTATCTATGACAAAGTTTCCTATATTTCGACAGCGGGCGGTGCCTTCCTCGAATACCTGGAAGGCAAGACTTTACCAGCGGTTGCAATGCTGGAAGAGCGAGCCAAGTAACTTAGGCAAGTTGCTGTGTATTAGTCATTTTATGTGCAGCAACTTCATATATACTAACCTCCACACTATACAGCGAGTTTAAAAATAAGCGCATGTTACGGAGAACTAAAATAATCGCCACTCTGGGGCCGTCGACTGATGACCCGAAGATGTTGGACAAGATTCTTGAGGCAGGAGTGGATGTGGTTCGCATCAACTTCTCCCATGGTTCTGAAGCAGAGCATATCGACCGGGCTGAGAAAGTGCGTAATCGAGCGCGTGCCCACGGCCGTCAGGTGGGTGTCCTGGCCGATCTACAGGGTCCCAAAATCCGCATTGAAAAATTCAAAAATGGTCATGTGACGCTGGAAGAGGGTAATACTTTTATATTAGATACAACCTGTGGTGCAGAAGATGGCGATGAACAACGTGTTGGCCTTGCCTACAAAGACCTCCCCAAAGATGTAAAGCGTGGTGACACTTTGTTACTGGATGATGGTCGCCTGGTATTTTGGGTGAATGAATCAACGGATACTGAGGTCAATTGCCGGGTGATTGTTGGTGGAGTTCTGAGTGATCGTAAAGGCATTAACAAACAGGGTGGTGGCTTATCTGCTCCGGCATTAACTGATAAAGATCGCGCCGATATTAAAACCGCGGCCAAGATGGATGTAGATTATCTTGCTGTATCTTTTGTTCGTCATGCAGCCGATGTCGAAGAGGCACGCAACCTGGTCCGCGAAGCTGGCTGTCAGTGCGGGATCGTTGCCAAGATTGAACGTGCGGAGTGTCTTGAGCTTGTCGATGAAATCATCGATGCTTCGGATGCGATCATGATTGCCCGTGGTGATCTGGGTGTGGAAATCGGTGATGCAGCACTACCCCCGGTACAGAAGAAGTTGATTAGCTCAGCACGGATTCGTAACCGCGTTGCGATAACTGCGACCCAGATGATGGAGTCCATGATTACCAGCCAGTTGCCCACCCGCGCAGAAGTCTTCGATGTCGCCAATGCAGTTCTGGATGGTACCGACGCAGTCATGTTGTCTGCCGAGACGGCCACGGGTGCTTATCCAGACAAGGCCATTGCCGCGATGGACCGCATCTGTCGCAGTGCTGAGCAACAGCGCGAAGTGACGCGTTCTGATCATCGTATTGACACCCGATTTGAGCGAATTGATGAGGCAATTGCCATGGCCACCATGTATTCGGCGAATCACCTCCATGTGAAGGCCATTGCCGCTTTGACGGAATCGGGCTCAACAGCCCTATGGATGTCAAGGATAAGCTCGGGGATTCCCATCTATGCCTTGACTGAACATGTTGAGACGCGTAGAAAAGTAACTCTTTATCGGGGTGTTTACCCGGTTAGCTTCGAGCCCTCAGTGAGAGATCATGCCGAGGTGAACCGAGAGGCTGTGGATGAATTGTTAAGGCGTGGTGCGGTCCGCGATGGAGACCTGGTCGTTATTACCAAGGGCGACATGATGGGTGTTCTGGGCGGTACCAATGCAATGAAGATTGTCCGTGTTGGGGAATTGATTGACAATAACCACACGGATACCGAGAAGAATTCAAATTAATCAACTAAATTGTTGCAACATTAAAGAAGGAGGTCCGAAATGGCCCTGATAACTTTACGTCAATTGCTGGATTATGCGGCTGAAAACAGTTTTGGTATGCCAGCATTCAACGTTAACAATATGGAACAAGTTCACGCTATCATGCAGGCTGCTGATGAAACCGATAGTCCGGTTATTATGCAGGGCTCTGCGGGTGCGCGTTCTTATGCAGGCGAACCGTTCCTGCGTCATCTGATCATTGCGGCGGAAGAAATGTATCCACACATTCCTATCTGTATGCACCAGGATCATGGTTCTGCCCCCGGTGTTTGTCTA
Source organism: Thioalkalispiraceae bacterium (assembly GCA_050117915.1). Taxonomy (GTDB): domain Bacteria; phylum Pseudomonadota; class Gammaproteobacteria; order UBA6429; family Thiohalophilaceae; genus SZUA-24. The sequence continues at coordinate 3,923 of JASFLV010000146.1, forward strand.
CGTTCAATCCAGTCAGGTTTCACTTCGGTGATGATGGATGGATCATTGATGGAAGATATGAAGACCCCGGCGTCTTTTGAATATAACGTCGACGTGACTCGTACAGTTGTAGAAATGGCCCACGCAGGGGGTGTCTCTGTCGAAGGTGAACTGGGTTGCCTGGGCTCACTGGAAACCGGTGAAATGGGTGAAGAAGACGGTCATGGTGCAGAAGGCAAACTGGATATGGATATGCTGCTGACCAGTGTTGAAGAAGCCGCTGACTTTGTCGCCAAGACCGACGTTGATGCGCTGGCCATCGCCATCGGTACTTCACACGGTGCCTACAAGTTTACCAAGGAACCAACCGGCGACATTCTGCGTATCGACCGGATTAAGGAAATTAACGCACGTATTCCTAATACTCATCTGGTGATGCATGGTTCTTCCTCTGTTCCTCAGGACTGGCTGGAAATCATCAACAATTACGGTGGTGACATGGGGCAAACCTATGGTGTGCCCGTTGAAGAGATCGCCGAAGGTATCAAGAACGGTGTGCGTAAAGTTAACATCGATACTGATCTGCGGATGGCATCAACCGGTGCGATTCGTAAACACCTGGCAGATAATCCTTCTAACTTCGATCCACGTAAATTCCTCAAAGAATCTACCAAAGCGATGAAGGAAATCTGTAAGGCACGTTATGAAGCCTTTGGTAGCGCCGGTCATGCTTCCAAGATCAAACCGATCTCGCTGGAAGATATGGTTCAGCGTTACACTTCAGGTGAATTGAACCAGAAAGTAACAAAAGCTGCATAAATACGCCCAGTTTTAATAAACTGGTAAGTGCAAGGCGAGTCCCTGTTTTGAGGGGCTCGCCTTTTTTGATTATAAGCCCTTGTTTTGTGGGATGTATTAGCATCAATTAAAGTTGGCTTTTTACCAGACGATATCTTTTTTGAGTAGACCTGGATTTAAAGAAGAACAGGAAGGTGTCGTATGTATCGCAAGCCAGCTTGCTTCAAGCGCAACAGCCAAGCTCGAATTCTCAAATTTGACCAGCAGCAACCTGCCATATTGGTTTTGTTGGGTATAACCGTATGCTTTTCCCTTATTTTATTTGTGGTGAAAGCGCCTAAAGTTACCGCCGCGACACACACTTTCAAAGATACTTACCAGGATTTAGTGCAGCACAAGCAAACTCAAACTGTGGGTTACCAGGTTGCCTTGACCAGGAAACTAAGCAGCATGGCCGAAGATGCGTTCAAGCAAGATGAATATGTGCTGGCCAAACGTGCCTGGAGAATGCTTGCCGAGAGCGGTAATCCAGAAGCGGCATACAAGCTGGCGATGTTATTCGATACCGGTGCCGATGGGGTAAATCAAGATAGTGCTCAGGCAGCTTATTGGTATCTGCAGGCAGCAGAAGCAGGTCATTTACATGCACAACATAACCTGGCGGTTGCTTACGCCAGTGGTGATGGTGTGGAGATGGATATTAGTAAAGCATTGAAGTGGTGGAAACGTGCTGCCCAGGTAGGCAATAAAGATTCCCAATACAACCTTGGGATTCTGTACGCAATGGGGACGCATGGTGTGAAAAAGAATCTGGAGAAAGCAAAAAAATGGTGGCGCAAGGCTGCGATGAAGGGTGATCCCATGGCGCAGTACAACCTTGGGACCATTTATGCAAATGGGGAAGGGCATGTCAGGAGTTATTGTGAAGCTATACGCTGGTGGGAAAAATCAGCAAGTTCAGGTGTTAAACAGGCATCATGGGCTCTGGAGGTTATCAAGACGCGCCGGGATTTCCATGCATGCTGGTAATCTTCTCGCCATATAGAATTTTTGAAGTCACGACCGGTGAAAATTTTTAAATTATAATTTGTTGCTATACCCTGTTTCTAGCCACTACCTCATGCGGAACGCAATAAGGTGATTATTCTCGACTGGATCTTAAACCAGGCCGTAGATTGTTAATCTGCGGCTTTGAATTTCAGGATGGATGAAGACTCTGTCTCTGAAATTTCACCGAGTTTCTCGCCAAGAATAAGTTGTAACGCCTCGAGCGCTTTATCAACGATTATCATGGCATGGGTATGATAAGCACGACGTTCACAGTCAATATCTTCATGTAAACTTTTGCGCTCCTGATCTTTGAAGTTTAGCCAGGCAATCACCGGGATGTCGTTAAGAGAGCGATCCACAATTACCCAAAGATCCTCTTCGAGGATGAAGTCCAGGGTTCTTAAATTTGGAATTTCCAGCCTGATAGGTGAGCCCAGCCGTTTAAGTGCAATTTTGACCAGATTATAGTCCTGTACTCGAATCTTACTCTCGCGAGTGTCATAAATAGGAATGTTATCAAGGCGTGATTTCATTTTGCTAAGGGATCAGAGACATAGTTAAAAGTATGCGACAAATTAAAGAAAAAGCAAATCAGTCGAACTACCGTATTTCCTCTATAGATAATTTTTTCTCCATAATCTTTGGCGCAATAATCGCATAGCCTTCCATTTGCCAATGGGCCAGTTCCGGGATAGCGGAGGGCACCACCTGGATAAATTCATAATAGTCCGCTACCTGATATCCATAATCGTGTGTAGCCAGACCACAGACCTTGAATTCAACGCCTAACTGGGCGTAATAACGCATGCGTTCAACGGTTGTCTTGTATTTTGCATAGTTCTTTTTTGCCACCGTCACGATCTCAGTACCATGAATGATTACCTTGATATCCATGAATTCAGGGGCGTAGCCATAGGGTTCTTCAGTTAATGGGGTAACAAGGGAGCGAATCCAGTAGAGGGCCGAGTTGATCTTTTCTGGATCATCAAAGTAAAAATCGAACACGACTTTTGGCTCTTTGTATGGGGTCTCTACGTATTGTGCCTGCTCGCTGGCATGACTGATAAATGAGAACGAGCAGACGATGAGTAAGCAGATCAGGTGGCGCATTGGTCCTCCTCTGCAGGCAGGCAAGGAATGGTTGTCGTCTCTTAAGTATAGATTGCATTGGGTATGTACGCGGATTCATTCACTAACAGATTGGACTGAAAGATGCAGGCGAGGCGGGTAGCTGGGTTGGTGGCTCTGGAGCGGGATTCATCCCTAATCTTTAAAAGTGGTCGCTGTGCTCCTTCGGCGGAGGAAAAATTTTTAAGCTTTATAGACTACAATCTGTAGTCTCAGAATGGATTGCAGTATTAGCGGCTTATTCATAAATTTATATCTTATTGATAATTAACATATTTATGTTAATTATCGCAAATACAAAGTCTGGATTTGGTCTGGTTAATCCATAATTATATGCTTATGGTTTTCATTATTATTATTTAATTTACATTATGGAGTGCGCCACTATACTGCATGCACTTCGGTGAATGCGGCTTTTCTTTCACCGGTACAGATTTTACTAA
>JASFLV010000147.1:0-7302 GCA_050117915.1 Thioalkalispiraceae bacterium
CAGGTATGATAGGTACGGTTATCGATGTACAGGTTTTCACCCGTGACGGACTGGAAAAAGACACACGTGCCAAACAGATCGAAGATGAAGCATTAGCCTCTATCCAGAAAGACCTGAACGACCAACGTCGTATCATGGAAGACGATACTTATGATCGTGTTGAGCAAATGTTACTGAATAAACTGGCAGATGGCGGCCCAAATGGCCTCAAAGCCGGCGCCAAGATTACCAAGGCCTATCTTGACGAAGTCCCACGCCAGCAGTGGTTTGAAATTCGTTTACGTAATGATGAAGCCAATGAGCAGCTTGAGAAGATTGCTGAGCAGATTAAGCAACAGCGTAAAGACTTCGAAGAAAAATACGAAGAGAAGAAACACAAAACCACAACCGGTGATGACCTGGCGCCGGGTGTACTGAAGATGGTCAAGGTTTACCTGGCTGTTAAGCGTCGCCTGCAACCCGGTGACAAGATGGCCGGTCGCCATGGTAACAAAGGTGTTATTTCAACTATTGTTCCTGTGGAAGATATGCCACACACCGCTGATGGTGAGCCGGTTGATATCGTACTGAATCCACTGGGTGTCCCTTCACGTATGAACGTAGGTCAGGTGCTGGAAACACACCTGGGTTGGGCTGCCCGCGGTCTGGGTAAGAAGCTGAACAAGATGCTGCAGGCGCAGGCGAAACTTGCCGAGCTTCGTGGTTTCCTTGAAGAGATCTATAACAAGACTGAAGGTATTCATGAAGACATTAAGTCGCTGACTGATGAAGAAGTGATTGAACTGGCAATGAATCTGCGCAAGGGCGTTCCGATTGCGACACCTGTATTCGATGGTGTACATGAAGACGAGATCAAGAACCTGCTCGAGCTCGCAGACCTGCCGCGTGACGGTCAGACAATCCTGATTGATGGACGGACTGGCGAAGAGTTTGAACGTCCGGTTACGGTTGGTTATATGTACATGTTGAAACTGAATCACCTGGTTGATGACAAGATGCATGCGCGTTCAACAGGACCCTATTCATTAGTCACGCAACAGCCGCTGGGTGGTAAGGCACAGTTTGGTGGTCAGCGCTTTGGTGAGATGGAAGTCTGGGCACTTGAAGCCTATGGTGCTGCTTATACCTTGCAGGAAATGTTAACGGTGAAATCGGATGACGTGAACGGTCGTACCAAGATGTATAAAAACATCGTCGACGGTGACCATCATATGGAGGCCGGTATGCCGGAATCATTCAATGTGCTGTTGAAGGAGATTCGTTCGCTTGGTATCGATATCGAGCTAGAACAATCTGAATAGAATTTTTGATATTTGATAACCTGGTTATTAATTGATTTTTAGGGTGCCGGTGTACTACCCGTCCCAGTGGCCTAAAAAGGAGTCGAGAAGTGAAAGATTTACTAAAGATCTTAAAACAACAGGGAACCATGGATGACTTTGATGCGATCCGTATCGGATTGGCATCCCCGCAAAAGATTCGTTCCTGGTCTTATGGTGAAGTTAAGAAACCTGAAACGATTAACTATCGTACGTTCAAGCCTGAGCGTGATGGTTTATTTTGTGCCAAGATCTTTGGACCGGTAAAAGATTACGAGTGCTTATGTGGTAAATACAAGCGCCTCAAGCACCGTGGTGTCATCTGTGAAAAATGCGGGATTGAAGTCACGCTGGCTAAGGTACGTCGTGAACGTATGGGGCATATTGAGCTGGCTTCACCGGTTGCACACATCTGGTTCCTGAAATCACTGCCATCACGTATGGGTCTGTTATTAGACATGACGTTACGTGATATCGAACGTATTCTTTATTTTGAAGCTTTTGTGGTTGTTGATCCGGGTATGACCGAACTGGAGCGTGGCCAGCTATTAACTGATGAGCAATATCTGGAGACCATTGAAGAATACGGTGACGAGTTTGACGCACGTATGGGTGCCGAGGCGATTCATCAACTGCTGCGTACGATCGATCTGAAAGAAGCAGCTGAACAGATCCGCGAAGATATCGAAGGGACCAAGTCTGAAACCAAACTGAAGAAGTTTGGTAAGCGTCTAAAACTGATCGAGGCTTTCCTTGAATCAGGTAACAATCCTGAATGGATGGTGATGACCGTATTACCGGTTCTGCCACCTGAATTGCGACCATTAGTGCCACTTGAAGGTGGTCGTTTTGCAACCTCGGATTTGAATGACCTTTATCGTCGTGTAATCAACCGTAACAATCGTTTGAAGCGTCTGCTTGATCTGAATGCGCCGGATATTATCGTCCGTAACGAAAAACGTATGTTGCAGGAATCAGTCGATGCCCTGCTGGATAACGGTCGTCGTGGCCGCGCGATTACCGGCTCGAACAAGCGCCCATTAAAGTCACTTGCAGACATGATTAAAGGTAAACAGGGTCGCTTCCGTCAGAACCTGTTGGGTAAGCGGGTTGACTACTCTGGTCGTTCAGTGATCGTGGTTGGACCCACTCTCAAGTTGCACCAGTGTGGTTTGCCCAAGAAAATGGCGCTGGAACTGTTTAAGCCATTTATCTTTTCTAAATTAGAACGTCGTGGTCTTGCCACAACGATTAAAGCCGCCAAGAAGATGGTGGAGCGTGAAGGCTCGGAAGTCTGGGATATTCTTGAAGAAGTGATTCGTGAACACCCAGTGATGTTAAACCGTGCGCCAACTCTGCACCGTCTAGGTATTCAGGCATTTGAACCCATTTTGATTGAAGGCAAGGCGATCCAGTTACACCCATTAGTATGTACCGCATTTAACGCCGACTTCGACGGTGACCAGATGGCGGTACACGTGCCTTTATCACTTGAAGCACAGTTAGAAGCGCGTGCCCTGATGATGTCAACCAATAATATTCTGTCACCGGCTAACGGTGAGCCGATCATTGTACCTTCTCAGGACGTGGTACTGGGTCTGTACTGGATGACCCGTGAGCGGGTTAATGCCAAAGGTGAAGGCATGATGTTTGCGGATACATCTGAGGTGTCACGTGCGTATCAGGAAGGAGTTGTTGCCCTGCAGGCCAAAATCAAGGTTCGTATCGGTGAAATTGAAATCGATACAGAAGGTAACAAAACAAAGACATACAGCGTTAAAGACACCACAGTGGGTCGTGCGTTGCTTTACGAGATTGCGCCTGATGGTATGCCATTTTCATACTTCGATAAGGATATGAATAAAAAGGCGATCTCTAATCTGATCAATGTTTGTTATCGAGAGCGCGGTCTGAAAGATACCGTTATCTTCGCCGATCAGCTGATGTATACCGGTTTCCGCTATTCAACTCGCGCTGGTGTTTCTTTCGGTTTGGAAGACATGGTCATCCCGGAAGCAAAAGCCGAGATCCTGTCAAAAGCGGAAGAAGAGGTTAAGGAAATCGTAGACCAGTACACCTCAGGTCTTGTCACCAACAACGAACGTTATAATAAGGTTGTTGATATCTGGTCACATACTAATGATCAGGTTGCCAAGGCGATGATGGATAAGTTAGGCAAGGAAGAAGTGGTTGATAAAGAAGGTAATACAGTCAAGCAACCTTCTTTCAACTCGGTATTCATGATGGCTGACTCAGGCGCACGGGGTAGTGCCGCCCAGATTCGACAGCTTGCGGGTATGCGTGGTCTGATGGCCAAGCCGGATGGTTCGATTATTGAGCAGCCGATTACGGCGAACTTCCGTGAAGGTCTGTCGGTATTGCAATACTTCATTTCAACCCACGGTGCACGTAAGGGTCTGGCGGATACTGCACTAAAGACCGCTAACTCAGGTTATCTGACCCGTCGTCTGGTTGATGTTTCCCAGGACCTGGTCGTGAACGAGCCGGACTGTGGCACAGAAAATGGTTTATTACTTTCGTCCTTGATTGAAGGTGGCGACGTTGTCGAACCATTGAGTGAACGTGTACTCGGCCGTGTTGTTGCCCAGGATGTAACAGGGCCAGATGGAAGCGTCTTGCTTAAACGCGGTGACTATCTGGATGAATATCTGGTTTCAGAACTCGAAGAGCTGGGGGTGGATCACATCCTGGTTCGTTCCCCAATTACCTGTGAATCTCGCCATGGCGTTTGTTCAGAATGTTATGGCCGAGACCTGGCGCGTGGTCACAAGGTCGACATGGGTGAGTCAGTGGGCGTTATCGCGGCACAATCTATTGGTGAGCCGGGTACCCAGCTGACTATGCGTACCTTCCACATCGGTGGTGCGGCATCACGTTCAGCAGCCGTCAACAATATTCAGATTAAAAGCAAAGGTACGGTCCGCTTGCACAACATGAAGATGGTACAGCACCATTCGGGTGTGAGTGTTGCGGTATCACGTTCCGGTGAAATTACGGTACTTGATGAACATATGCGAGAACGCGAGCGCTATAAAGTCCCTTACGGTGCCACGATTACCGCCACTGACGGTGAACAAGTCGAAGCCGGACAGATCATTGCGACATGGGATCCCCATACTCACCCGGTTGTGACTGAAGTAGCGGGTAAGATCAAATTTGTGGATATTACCGATGGCGTCACTGCTTCTTCAGAAGTGGATGAAGTCACAGGCCTGTCCTCCCTGGTAGTGATGGATCCGAAACAGCGCAGTTCAGCGGCAAAAGATTTACGCCCGATGGTGAAGCTGGTCGATGAAGAAGGTAATGACATGAAGATCGCCGGTACTGATATTCCCGCCCATTATGTTCTGCCCTCGGGTGCGATTGTTGCCCTGACAGACGGTGCAGATGTGGGTGTGGGTGACGTACTTGCCAGGATTCCCCAGGAATCGTCCAAGACGCGTGATATCACCGGTGGTTTACCGCGGGTTGCTGACCTGTTTGAAGCACGTAAACCAAAAGAATCTTCCATTATGGCAGAAGTCACCGGTACAGTTTCGTTTGGTAAAGAAACCAAGGGTAAGCAACGCCTGGTGATCACCCCTAACGAAGGTGATACCTACGAGGAGCTAATTCCAAAATGGCGCCACATTACAGCCTTCGAAGGTGAACATGTGGAAAAAGGTGAAGTCATCGCTGAAGGTGAGACCAACCCACACGATGTATTGCGACTATTAGGTATACCGGAGCTGGCCAAGTATGTGGTCAATGAGGTCCAGGAGGTCTACCGTCTGCAGGGTGTGAAGATCAACGACAAGCATATTGAAGTCATTGTGCGTCAAATGCTGCGCAAGGTTGAAATCAGCCAGCCGGGTGACAGCAAGTTCCTCAAGGGCGAACAGGTCGATAGGGCCCGGGTTATGGATCTGAATGATCAACTGCTTAAAGCAGGTAAGGAGCCGGCACAGTTTGATGATATGCTATTGGGTATCACCAAGGCCTCGCTGGCCACAGAATCCTTCATCTCTGCCGCGTCATTCCAGGAGACGACGCGGGTTCTGACCGAAGCAGCGGTGACGGGCAAAGTCGACGATCTGCGTGGTCTGAAAGAAAACGTGATTGTGGGTCGTTTAATCCCGGCTGGCACCGGCATGGCCTTCCACAAGGAACGTCGCGAAAAGCGTCAAACTACTGACGTAATGGAAGCGGCGCTCCTGGAAGAGGCCAGTTCACAGGCGGAGGAGTCTGCCACGGATTCAGCTGGAGCCTCGACGGAGACCACCAGCAGCCAGTAACCTAAAAAAAAACCGGATTTTCCTCGATTCAGGCCTCTCTCTGGCTTGACGTTACAGTCTGGTTTCACTAAAATCTCGCGCCTCTGACAGGTCGGACTGTTGTCCGGCCTGTCTTTATTTTCGGCCCAAAACTGTTGCAACCACTGAGTTCAGTGTGGATTTTGGGCTAAACGACCAAACTGCCGGTTTTTAGAAGATTGACCATTTAAAGAGTCGTCTTGGCATTTAAAAACGGTAAGTGGCCCTCCGCGGTTGCGCTCGGCCTCTTATCTTGGAACAGGAAATAGTAAAAAGTATGGCAACGATTAACCAGTTGGTACGTAAACCGCGTCAGCGTAAGCCGGAGAAGAGTAATGTCCCGGCGCTGGAGGCTTGTCCCCAGAAGCGTGGCGTATGTACAAGGGTTTACACCACAACACCCAAAAAGCCAAATTCGGCATTACGTAAGGTCGCGCGCGTGCGCTTGACCAACGGCTATGAAGTGACCAGTTACATCGGTGGTGAAGGCCATAACCTGCAGGAGCACTCAGTGGTGCTGATTCGCGGCGGTCGTGTAAAGGACCTGCCAGGCGTGCGTTACCACACAGTACGCGGTTCACTGGATACAGCGGGTGTAAATGATCGGAAACAGGCACGTTCGAAATACGGTGCCAAGCGACCCAAGTCATAAGTCGCTGAACATATTTAGAGGGAACGGCTGGTTGTATAGGTCACCGGCCGTTTTCACGTGTAAAAAACAGGAAAATTTAGTATGGCAAGACGACACGCAGCAGTAAAACGGCAGGTTCTGCCTGATCCAAAGTACGGATCAGAGATGATTAGCAAGTTCATCAATATGTTGATGGTCGACGGTAAGAAGTCGGTAGCAGAAAAAGTGGTTTATGGTGCGCTGGATACCATTGGTGACAAGACCAAAGGTGATGCAATGGAAGTGTTGAATGATGCGCTGGATAACGTGCGCCCAAGCGTCGAGGTGAAGTCCCGTCGTGTGGGTGGTGCCACTTATCAGGTACCGGTGGAAGTACGCGCCAATCGTCGGACTACCCTGGCCATGCGCTGGTTGGTCGATGCCGCCCGTGCCCGTGGTGAGAAAGGCATGCGTGCCAGACTGGCTGGAGAGATTATGGAAGCAGCGGAGAAGCGTGGCTCGGCTGTGAAGAAACGTGAAGATACCCACAAGATGGCAGAGGCGAACAAGGCCTTCGCGCATTACCGTTGGTAAGCTTTATATATAGTAAACAGAATTTGAGAAAGTGGCCCGCAAAACACCGTTAGAGCGTTATCGAAATATAGGCATCATGGCACACATCGATGCTGGCAAAACGACTACTACGGAGCGTGTCCTTTTTTACACCGGCATTTCGCACAAGATCGGTGAAGTACATGACGGCGCAGCGGTCATGGACTGGATGGAACAGGAGCAGGAACGAGGTATCACGATCACCTCCGCTGCAACCACCTGCTTCTGGCAGGGTATGGAGCAGCAGTATCCCGAGCATCGTATCAATATCATTGATACGCCGGGGCACGTGGATTTCACCATTGAGGTGGAGCGCTCGCTGCGAGTACTGGATGGCGCCTGTGCCGTATTTTGTGCAGTAGGGGGTGTCGAGCCGCAGTCAGAGACGGTCTGGCGACAGGCGAACAAATATAAAGTGCCGCGTCTGGCCTTTGTCAATAAGATGGAC
>JASFLV010000148.1:0-7222 GCA_050117915.1 Thioalkalispiraceae bacterium
GTAGTGACAGCCGCCGATACGTTACCGCCTGAGATGTCGGATGCCATATCGCTTAATACGCTATTGTCGGCAGGCACGCCTGCGATTCGGTCGTGAATGAACTTGGCTTGTTCACGTGCCCCGGCGTGTGCGGTGTTGATGGCCAGTGAAAATACACAAACGGCACTCGCGGTGGTTAAGGCAACGTGTCTTTTGTGCTTGGTAAGCAGGTCTGCAATGCTCATAAGCTTATTCCCAAAGTTGTTTTTATTCGTACATTTAAATTTTTGCTCTGCTATTTGGATGTGAACCCCATCACAAAGCAGAACACGAGTGTTCTTATGTTGTTAATTTAGTCCGAAACCAGATTATTTTTCATGAATTTGTTCACAGATCCGTCAGAAAATCGCAGTCATAATAAGTTTCGGTCTACAGAGCGCTATTATTAAGGTTTGTATATCAAATCTGTGACGACGTTATTAATATGGGTAAAGATCCTACACTGAGTGGGCGGATACGACGAAGTAAAACTAGACAGAATTAATAAGAAATAAGCGAGAAGACTATGCAGAAGTTCGAAAGTGAGAACACCATCACACTCTATAAATCCCTGGGGATCATAGCGGGCTTCTTATTGCTCTCGGCATGTGGTGGTGGCAGTGGTGCTGCAGACGATCCGGACCCCACGGTCAGCGAACAGCCGATTGCCTACGTCAAACGGGCGACTCCGATAGACAACAATAACAACCTGATCGAAAACGATCTGCGAGATCCAGCGGAGTTTCGACCGGGTGCACACCTGATAGTAAAAAATGTGGCTTCGCTCAGCGCCAGTGAAATCGATATAACCGATGCGCTGATCGGCGATACTGGCGACGTACGGGACCCTGAGTTCAACTACGATGGCACCAAGTTACTATTCTCCCTGCATATGGAAGACAACAACAATGACCCGGATATCAACTGGGACATTTATGAATATGATCTAACCATGCCCTTAAGCCAGCTGGCCGGTAGTGAGAACCCACGGCGGGTCATGTTCGTTGATAACGATATATTGGGTCACGATATAGCGCCCCATTATCTGCCCGGTGACCGGATTGTTTTCTCCTCCACACGGGCAGCCCGCACTGGTTCGATTTCACTGGCAGAGGGCAATAGCGCCTTTTCGCCCACGATTGAGGCGACGGACAGCGACGTGCAGGCATTGAACCTGCACATCATGGATACCGATGGCAGCAATATCCGTCAGATCACGTTCAACATGAGTCACGACCTGGATCCCAGCGTGATCAGGAATATCCCCGGTTATGAAGGCCATATTTTATTCAGCCGTTGGGAGAACTCACCGGGACGCAACCAGATGAGTATATATATCAGTAAGCCAGATGGTTCAGAAGTGAAGCCTTTATATGGTTCCCATAGCCATCAAACCGGGACGGGCGGTAGTACCATTCAGTTCTCTTCACCGAAAGAAAATTCCAGTGGCGATGTTGTGGTGCTGGCTCGTGACTTTACCAATACCCAGGATGGTGGCGACCCGGTTGTCATCGATGTCAGCGGTTATCTTGACAACACCGTTGCAAAGAACACTAATCCAGGCGGTAGTGGACCCGCACAGCAATCTGTCTCCAACGGCACGATTCTTACCAATGCCAATGCGGTGTCGATGGTAGGCCGTTATGGTTCAGTGGTGCCGCTACTGGATGGGACGAACCGGGCGATTGCCAGCTATAGTCTTTGCCTGGCGGACATCCTTGATCCTGTTACCATGATGGTGCTTGAGACGCGTATCTGTAGTGACCCGCTCGTCGATTTAAATGACGTCAATACCGTCATTGCCCCACCTCGTTACGGTATCTATGTCCTGAATCTGGGTTCCAACTCAATTAGCCCGATTACAGTGGCCGAACCAGATACGTATTACACGGATGTAGCCATCGCCCAGGGCTATACCGATGACGGTCTGTTTATTGACAACTCATTCAACCTTGCCGATCCCAAAATTGGCACCATCCATATCCGCAGTGTCTACGATCTGGACGGCACTTTTAATCCTATGGGGAGTACAGCGACCAGCATCGCCCAACTCGCCGATCCCGCCCAGGCCACCGGTGATCCGGATAATCACCCCACGTTGATCGAGCGACCGGCGATGTTCCTGCGTATCGTCAAAGGGACCTACTTACCTGATGACGATGTCAGGGACTTTGATAACGCTGCCTATGGGCTGGGTGGCTCTGGCCAATTGATGCGCCAGGTGATCGGTTATGTGCCCATCGACCCGGATGGGTCGGTACGCTTTAATGCCCCGGCTGATGTGCCGCTATCGTTTAGTATCCTGGATAGAAACGGACGTCGGGTAAACGGGACGCCTCGCCATAATAACTGGATTACCTTACGCCCTGGCGAGGAGATCACCTGCCATGGCTGTCACAATCATAATTCCGGAAGTCCGCATGGCAACCTGGCTGCGCAACCGGCGGCACTGAATGGCGGGGCGGATACGACCCTGACCTGGCCCAATATTGAGGCCGCCAATGTACCCCTGGTGAACGTCGGTGACACCATGGCCTATGCCAGGACTGAAAATCAGGGTAACCAGAGTCTGACTCCGAATGTTGATATCGATTGGACCGACATCTGGACAGACGATGCGGTTCGAACCATCGATGATCCCATCAACTATAGCTACAGCACGGTTGCTACCACGCTACCGGTGAATCTGGGTGGCTGTACCGCGAACTGGACCGAGGACTGTCGAATTACCGTCAATTATGAAGCGCATATCCAGCCGCTGTGGGAAACGGCGCGACTCGATAGCGCTTCCATGAACCGCACCTGCATCCTCTGTCATACCACTTACGACACCGTCGGTGCGGCCTTGCAGGTGCCTGCGGGTAAATACCAGCTGGACCTGACCCAGAATAGTCCTGATGCCATGGGCAATTCCGTTGACACCCAGGACCCGGATTACTTCAAGTCTTATACAGAACTGGTGGGCGACGACAATATTGTCGAAGTCATGGGGGCCACGATTGTCGATTCCCTGTTTGACGATGGGATGGGCAATATGGTGACACGCTCTGTATTTGCCGGTACGGGTGTGAACCGGATTATGAACCGCGGCAGTGCCAACAACAGTAACGCCTTTTTTGAAGTCTTCACTGAGGATTATTACAACACCTACAATGGTGTTGCTGGCCGCTTACCCCATTGGGATCCCAATGGCGGTGGGGTTGGCGTCGGTACCCCCTGGTTGACGACCGGGGAGTTAAAACTGATCTCGGAATGGATTGATGTGGGTGGTCAATACTACAACAGTCCTTTTGCTGCGCCGCTTAACTAATTCTAAATCATATCCCCCCTGCGATTGGAGTTTTGTGCTGACCTGGAGAATAAATTGGCGCTGGGTCACGCTGGGGGTTAGAATTTACTTTAAAAAAATAACCTTATAAATTGCTTTGTCTACACTATGCGAAAACGTCTTATCAGTCTGGTCCTCCTCATTAGTTCGCTAAGTGTCTATTCAATTGGCAATGCAGAAGAAGAGCAATATCTTGTTAAAGTCGCCGATCCCTATATCGAGATGCACACTGGCGCCGGGCGCGGTTATCCAATCTTTTATGTGGCGGCGCGCGGGGAGTGGGTGCAGTTACTCTACCGTAAGACAGACTGGTTTCGGGTCAGAACAGAAGATGGCAAGGAAGGCTGGGTCAGTGCGGCACAGTTATCCATGACCCTGAATCCTGAGGGACAGCGGGTCGATATTCGTGATCCCACGGAAGAGGATTTTGTGGTCCGTGACTGGGAATACGGGGCGACAGTCGGAGACTTTGAGGGACTGGCGATATTAACGATCTATGGTGGTTATCATTTTACCGAGAACATCTCTAATGAAATCATTATTTCCAAGGCCTCAGGCACGGTTTCGAGTAAAACCATCGTGAGTTTATTGAACATTATTCATGAACCCTTCCCGGAGTGGAGCGTATCACCATTTTTTACCCTGGGTACGGGCTGGATTCGTACCGAGCCCAAATCGACATTGGCCACGACGAGGGATCGTACTGATCAATATGCAAATGTGGGGCTGGGCGCACGCATGCATTTAACCAAGCGTTTCTTGCTGAGAGTGGAATGCAAGGAATACGTGGTATTTACCAGCCGAGATGAAAATGAGGAAATTACAGAATGCAAAGCAGGATTCGGATTTTTCTTTTAGGCGTCAGCTTTATGCTTTCGAGTATGGCTGTCTATGCTCAGGAACCGACTGAGCAACCGACGCCATCAACTGGGCCGACAACGAATGAGATTATTCAGCAGGACCCGGTCATTCAACCGGAAATAAAGCGCCGCGAGGTCAAGCAGGCCGATATCGATACGGAAAACTTTGAGATCGGTGCCTTTGTCGGGTTCCTGAGTATCGAAGACTTTGGCACCAACCCGGTTTACGGGGCCAGTCTTGATTACCATATTACCGAAGACCTGTTTCTGCAAAGCCGGCTGGGTATCTCCGAGGCTGGCACTACCAGTTTTGAGCGCCTGGGAGGTGGGGTTACCCTGTTGAATGACGACCAGCGTGAATACCTGTATTACAACATTTCACTGGGTTACAACCTGTTGCCGGGCGAGGCCTTCGTGACCCGAGATTCGGCCTATAACACTTCACTCTATGTGATTGTCGGTGCAGGCAATACCGATTTTGCCGGGGATAATTACTTTACGATCAACTGGGGTGCGGGTTATGCCATCACCCTTTCCGACTGGTTCGCGGTACATATGGATTTTCGTGATCATATGTTCGATATCAATATTACCGGAGAAGACAAAACCAGTCACAACCTTGAAGCAACACTTGATTTAACCTTCTACTTTTAGACTGAGGGGTACAATATGAAACACATAGTAAGACGCGTCACTTTTCTTTTATTTATTCTTTCCACATCGCTGGCTGTTTCCAGTATCGCCAGTGCCTCGCAGACCACCCTGGATGGTGCGCCCGCGCCTGACTTTACCTTGAAAAGTCGCAGCGGTAAGAACCTGCGCCTGAGTGATTTTCGTGGCCAGGTAGTGATGCTGAACTTCTGGGCTTCCTGGTGCGGACCCTGCCGTACTGAGATGCCGATCCTGGAAAACTTTTATAAGCGTTATAGCAAATTAGGCTTTGTGATTCTTGGCGTCAATACTGAATCGGATACCAGCAAGGCCAATGCTTATCTACGTGACATCAAGGTATCATTTCCCATCCTTTACGATACTTCCAGTAAGGTGAGTAAGCTGTATAACATCAAGGCGATGCCTACAACAGTGATGATCGATCGCAATGGCAAAATGCGTTTCCTGCATCAGGGTTATAAAGCCGGCTATGAGAAAGACTATAAAAAACAGATTAAAAAGTTGATACGGGAATAGTCATGCAACGTTTAATATTGTTGATTACTGCAGTTTTTATTCTCAGCGGTTGTAGTGCCCCTGAGCCCTGGGTAAAACCCTATGAACGGGAGAATCTCTCGGATCCGATCATGAATGTTGCCAGGGATCCTGTCTCGGCCGGTTATTACCATCACGTGTTCGAGACCCGTGAATCGGCCCGCGGTGCCGGCGCGGTCACCGGTGGTGGCTGCGGTTGTAACTAGAATAATAAATTTGGAAGCCATTAAATAATGAAGTTGCATCAATCTGTTTTTCTGTTTGCCCTGGTGAGTCTGTTAATTATCAGCAATGCCAGTTATGCAGCAGTATTACCAGAAGAACGGGCTGATGGCATGTATCATTCCTATGATGGTGGCAATATCACGGTTTCGGGTCCAGCTGTATTAGTCAGGAAAAATGTCGGTAACAGTGTCTCGGTATTTTACCAACACTACATAGACAACATCACAAGTGCCTCGATTGATGTCGAACTGGGCGGTAGCCCCTATGAAGAGCATCGTACTGAGAATTCAGTTGGCGTAGATTATTTGAATGGCAAAACCACCATGAATATGTCTTATACCAGCAGCGTCGAGAATGATTACGATGCGGGAACATTCAGTGCGGGTATCAGTCAGGACTTCTTTGGTGATTTGTCGACACTCTCGATGGGTTTTTCTTATGGGACAGATAATGTCAGTGAGCGAACCAGTAATGCACCGTTAACATTTACTCCGGCATCAGATATAACCAGGCAGAACTATCGTATTGGCTTTAGTCAAATTCTTACCAAGAATTCGACCATCTCGTTTGGTTTCGAGACAATCACAGATGAAGCGGTATCTATAAATGGCATCGATACACTCAATAATCCTTATCGACAATATAGCTACTTTTCTGATCCTACGCCTGCTGCACCTAACTCTGGAGATGAGCAGCGTTTGTTTGCCTCGGAAAAATACCCAAGTACGCGTACGAGTAATGCCGCAAGTATTCGCGGTAATTACTTCTTGGATGTCTTTAAATCAGCAATACATTACGAGTACCGCTGGTTTCAGGATTCGTGGGGGATCAAGTCAAACTCTATTGGCGTGAGCTATGTTCAACCGATCAAAAACTGGATACTTGATTTTCGTTTCCGTTACTACGATCAGGACCAGGCTGATTTTTATCGGGATATGTTTGATTTTGCTGATCAGTTTACTTTTATGGGGCGGGACAAGGAATTGAGTGCCTTTACCAGCACCTCTACGGGAGTCAGCGCCAGTTACGAGTTTGCCAAGAATGGCTGGGGCTTTATTGACAAAGGCAGCATTAATTTATCCTACGATAAATTGGTGATTGAGTATGAGAATTTCCGGGATGCCCGTGAGAGTGTGATATCTGGCACTGCAGCACCGGGGGAGGAATCCTTGTATGAATTAAATGCCGATGTTATTCAGGCCACGCTTTCTATCTGGTATTAGCCCATCTGGAACAACCCGGGTGTTGCTAAGTCGTTCATCTAATTTAACAAATATCCTTATTGAGCCTGAGGGGCTAATTTCGTAGGATAGTGATCCGCAAGAAAAAACAAGGGGGCGCGGAAACGATGGGTGTGCATGAATCGACTCACGATGAAATGGAAGGGGTCGCCATCAACAGGGACCACGGGGTTGCCCCGGGGGCTCGGAAAATACGCCGTTCCAGTAAATCCAATGTTCTGGATCACTGGGTGGTCAACAAGATGATTGAGATGTTGGGAAAGCCACCGTTTAGCTTTCAGCTATGGGACGGCAGCGAATTTCATACCGGCGACAAGACCACACATAAGGTTTTCATTGCTGAT
>JASFLV010000149.1:0-7177 GCA_050117915.1 Thioalkalispiraceae bacterium
CCGAATGTTCATAAGCAAGCGCACTGAACGCCTTTTTAAAATCATTACCCAACATGCGCGCAAGCTTTTTCATTTTGATATCTCCAACAGTAACGCTATCAAGCGACCAAATTTGTTTATGTCTATATTGTTGCGGTAGCGATTCTAATCACAACCTGGATTAAGTTAAAATTGAATTACATGATGGGCAGCATAGATTGATGTCTATACATATCACCATTGGGATAGAAAATAAGAAAAATATTCCCGGGTTTCACGCATACTGTCGGCTTCTGAGTACAAATTTCGACCCATTGATATTCATTGATACTCAGCATTGGAACTATCGATTAGTTAATAACTGAATTGTTATGCATACTCAGCTCCATCAATTTATATAAGCATGGACACAACTCAACATTTCTCACCATTTTAAATGAAACGTTAATATGCTGAGCACATACTTACCATTTTTGCGCTGGTTTCCGCTATCGGGCACGAATTTGCGTGCAGATTTGATTGCCGGGATCACGGTTGCCCTGGTGCTGATTCCGCAGAGCATGGCCTACGCGCAATTAGCCGGGCTACCTGTTGTTTATGGCTTATACGCATCATTTGTCCCTGTCATCATTGCTTCACTGTGGGGTTCATCCAATCAGTTACACACAGGTCCGGTTGCAATGTTATCGTTGATGTCGGCAGCAGCCCTGATCCCGCTGGCAACTCCCGGCTCGGCCAGTTTCATTGAATTATCCATCATGCTGGCGCTGATGGTTGGCATATTGAGATTACTATTAGGTATATTTCGGTTAGGCGCAATCGTTAACTTACTATCCAGCCCCGTTATTGTTGGTTTTACCAACGCTGCCGCATTAATCATTGGCTTATCCCAGCTAAGCAAGGTGATTGGTGTCCCTTTCCCACGCTCTGAGTCCTATTTATCTGACCTGTTTCAGGTTATCGAGCAAATACCACAGACACACTGGCTAACACTTGCATTCGCACTCGGCGCCTGGGGTCTCATTTCACTGACTAAACGTGTTTCCCCCGTCGTACCCGCGGTGTTAATCGCAGTCGTCATCACGACCTTATTGAGCGCCATGCTCGGTTATGAGGATAAGCGAGCCGTATCGATCACACAGATCAATGATGGCCAGACTGTCGATAGCATCAACCGCTATCAGCAAAACCAGGCCCGGATAACTGAATTAACTGGCCTAATTACCGAGAAAAATCAACAGATCAAAAAGCTGGCCGAACAGGAAGGAATCGATAAAGTTCGTGATATGAATTTGTTAATGGCCCAGGTTGCCCTGCACAAACACGAACTGGGACAATTAAAGCAAACTGCCAATGAGCAACGTATCGCTATCCACGCAATTACCTTCCAGGGACTGGCTAAACCCAACGGTGCTTTCGAACTCTATCCAACTGACGATTTACCAGATAGTCCCTATTTAGATGACAAGACATGGCGATTGACAACCATCACTGCACAGCAACTTTCGTTTTCTGCAGGTGGCGCCGTCGTTGGCGAAATACCTCAGGGATTACCCAGTTTCAATACGCCCACTATCCAATGGGATTTATTGTTATCTTTATTGCCGGCTGCCTTAGTGATGGCTTTAATTGGTTTTATGGAAGCGACTTCAATCTCCAAGGCAATTGCTACATCGACAGGCGATCGCGTCAACACCAGTAAGGAACTGGTTGGACAGGGTCTTGCAAATATCGCGGGAAGTTTCTTTGGCTCTTATACAGTGAGCGGATCATTTTCACGATCGGCGGTAGCGGCACGCAGTGGTGCAAAAACAGGATTATTTGCAATCATTAGCGCGCTAGCCGTAGTCGCTGTATTGTTATTTTTTACCTCATATCTTTATCATCTGCCACAAGCGGTACTAGCCGTGATTGTGATGATGGCAGTTTTCAGTTTGATTCGTATCGCCCCACTCATTCACGCCTGGAAAGTCGATCGTATCGGAGCAATAATTGGTGTGATTACATTCTTTGCCACGATACTCATGGCCCCTGCTATTGCAGATGGAATCTTACTGGGTATTGCGCTAACAATCCTGCATTACTTAATTAAAACGATGAAACCACGCGTGGAAGTTCTGGCTCGCAAAGAAGATGGTACCTTAGGCGGCATCCGCGCCCACGGTCTGGATCCGATCAGTGAGTATTATGTGCCTGTCAGATTTGATGGCTCATTAACATTTGTGAATGTCGCTTATTTTGAAGATATGATCCTCGAGGCGCACTCGGATTTCCCACAAGCCAAAATCATACTGGTTGTGGGTAGCAGCATTAATGAAGTCGACGCCTCGGGAGAAGAAAAAATTCGTGAGATCGCCGAACGATTACAAAAGGTCGGCGTCCGCCTGGTCTTTAGTGGTCTTAAACATCAGGTTCTGCGTGTCTTCAAGCGAAGCGGCCTGGTTGCCTATTTAGGTGACGACGCTTTCTATAAAGATAAAGAAACAGCTTTACTGCAGCTCGCCGAACGGTATCACTCACCTGCAAACGCACCTTCCTATACTGAAGAAGATGAAAAATACGAAAATCAGAAACTTGCTGGATAGGTTTTAAGCCTGATTGATTCTGAGTTTCGCCACAGCTTCTCAGACCAGCCATTCACGCGCTGTAGCAGTAATGGCGGCAACAGCAGGATGGGAAATACGGCGTTCAGTGGAAATGCCATAAAACTGTTCGCGTACCGTATCTGTACTACCGATCAGACTGACACGGTATTGTTTAGCCACCTCCTCAGCAATCGCAGTGGGCACAGGAAACACACCCAACCCGGCCTGACCAAAAGCCTTCATTAAGGCACTGTCATCAAATTCGCCGACAATGCGCGGATGAATGTGTAAGCTGTCGAACCATTGAAGTAAGCGTGACTGCACTATGTTGATTTCACTCGGGATCAACAACGGCGCACCATCGAGACTGTTGGGAAACTTTTTACGCAGCGACCTGGCAAGCCCGGCCGTGGCCAGAAAACTGACCCCCGACTCCCCCAGGTTGTGGTTGTAACCATTAATATTCAAACCGACCGGAATCGGTCCATCGGCAATCACCAGGTCCAGGCGGTGTAAAGCCAGTTCAGCCAGTAAACTGTCGAGGCTGTTTTCCTTGCAGATAAGACGAATCGGATCACTTAACTCCAGGGCCGGGGCCAGCAATCGCGAGGCAATGGATTTAGGGACCACGTCGGCGACCCCCACCCGGAACAGCATGGGCCGCTCGGCGGGCAGGTTGTGCAGCGCGGCTTCCAGTTCACCACCCAGGTCAAAAATTTCATCGGCGTAACTCAGCACCAGGCGCCCGGTTTCTGTCAGCTCAAGTTGGCGGCCAACCTTGTTAAACAGGGCTTCGCCGATTTGTTCTTCCAGCAGGCTTAGCTGGCCACTGATGGTCTGTGGGGTCAGATGCAGGCGCTCGCTGGCACGGGCAATTCCGCCCTCTTTCGCCACCATCCAGAAATAACGCAAATGTTTGTAGTTGATCATGGCTGTTTCATAGTTCGATTTTTTCGATATGTTACGAAATTATATTCGACTTTTTCTCAGAATTGAATACCCCTATGCTATTCAGCGTGACCCTCAAACAGCCAAACAGGAGAGAGAACATGCAGATTGAGATACAGGCACGTGACTTTGAACTGACAGAAGCACTCGGTTCTTACATCGAGCGACGGATCAATTTCGTGCTGAGCAGCCGCTACGATCAGATCAAACGTATTCGTGTACGTTTGCTGGACATCAATGGACCACGCGGGGGTGCTGACAAGCGCTGTCAAATTCAAATCACCCTGCCGCGACTTAAAGATATTGTTATTGAAGATACAGAACCAGATTTATATGTTGCCATCGATCGTGCCGCGGATCGTGCCGGGCGCACGGTCAATCGCCGACTGGCCCGGCAATTCTACAAAAACCGAAAAATCTTCATCCCGCATAAGCACGGCCTAACACTCGAACTAAATAGTAAGTAATTCAAACACAGATTACCGTCGTTACAGTAAAGGAGACACGACCATGAACACAAACCCTATGGCACGGGCGACAACCGCACAAGTCAGCAGCCTGGAAACCAACAAGGTATTACGTAACACCTATGCCCTGTTGGCCATGACCCTGTTATTCAGTGCACTAACTGCCGGTATTTCCATGGCTCTTAACCTGCCACACCCGGGTGTGCTGATCACCCTGGTGGGTTACTTTGGCCTGCTGTTTGCGACGGCCAGGTTTCGCAATAGTAGCATGGGGCTGGTATTTGTCTTTGCCCTGACCGGCTTCATGGGGTACACCCTCGGACCGATTTTAAGCAGTTATCTCAGTTTAGCTAACGGTAGTCAGATCGTGATGAACGCCTTTTTCACGACAGGTGTGTTATTTCTTGGTCTGTCTGCTTACGCGCTAACCAGTAAAAAAGATTTCAGCTTTATGGGCGCGTTCCTGATGGTTGGTATCATCGTTGGTTTCCTCACCGGCCTGGCTGCTTTATTTTTTGAAATGCCCGGACTCTCACTGGCGGTCTCTGCCATGTTCGTGTTGTTGATGGCAGGACTGATACTTTATGAAACCAGCAATATCATTCACGGCGGTGAAACCAATTACATCATGGCAACGGTCACGTTGTATGTGGCGATATTCAATCTGTTCACCAGCCTGTTGCACTTACTAGGCTTTATGAATGGCCAGGAGTAAACCAGAACGACATACTAAGCAGGAGACAGGACAATGAACTTGCATACTTTATTGAATCAATTTACCGGCACAACGAATCCAGACAACCTTAACGGCCAGAGTATTCGTGACAAACTGGGACAAACAGCCAATCTCATACCTGGTGGCCTGGCGAGTGGAGCCATGGCAGGAGGTATCATGGCATTATTAATCGGTAACAAATCAGCCAGAAAATTTGCCGGGACCGCCGCCACTTATGGAGGCGCGGCACTGCTCGGCGGACTGGCCTATAAAGCGTATAAAAACTGGCAACAGAGTAACCACCATCAAACAACGATCAATGAAAACAGTTTTACCTCCGACGAAACGATCTCGACAGATTTTCAACTAACTCTACTCAAAGGCATGATTGCTGCAGCGCAAGCAGACGGGCATATCGATGCAACTGAACAACAGCGTATTTTGCATTCAATTGAGAAAATGGAACTGTCAACGGGAATGAAAACGCTGCTGTTTGATCTATTACGCCAACCCATTACGGTAAATGAACTGGCACACAGTGTGACCAGCATGGAACAAAAAACCGAGCTTTACCTGGTGTCCTGTCTGATCGTTGACCCAAATCAACCCAAAGAAAAAGCGTACCTTGCCGAGCTCGCCCATGTCCTGGCATTACCACCCGGCCTGACCCAGCAACTCCAAATGCAGGCGCAACAAACGATGGCGGTGGCTTGAAGTAATAACGGTGTTTGCTCTCTCCGTGTTGAGGACGAAAGGAACCCGGGTTGGTTCGAATCGCACCGAACATAACCCAAATCTTTCGTCCTCTTTTTTTATACGTACGTGCAGATAACTATCGTGTCTAGAAAGAACTTGCCTGTTTGCCCCGGGTAAACACGGCCCCCATCAATCGTTAGCGCAAAAGTCCGCTAAGTTGACGGTTTTAGATTGCGAAGCCCTCGCATGCCTGATAAATTCTACTCACGTTCCCCGAATCGGATTAGCGCTTCAGCATGACACTGCTTGTTATTTACCTGGCGATTGCGATTGGCATTTCATTTGTCTGTTCCATTCTTGAGGCGGTACTGCTATCGATTACCCCCAGCTACGTCGAAACAACCCTGGTCCACCGACCGCGTGCGGGCAGGCTTCTGACCACGGTTAAAGAACACCTGGATGCGTCGCTGTCGAGTATTCTAATCCTGAACACCTTTGCCCACACGATGGGTGCGGCCGGTGTCGGTTCCCAAGCAATTCGTATTTACGGTGAGAAATGGGAAACACTGATTGCCGTCTTACTGACCTTAGCGATATTATATTTCTCCGAAATTATTCCCAAAACCCTTGGTGCTACCTACTGGCAGAAGCTGGCCATCCCGGCTGCGTTCATGATCAAGTGGCTGGTCAGACTGGTTTACCCACTGGTCTGGCTGTCTACCCGCCTGACCAAACTTTTCAGTAAAAACAGGGGCAATGAAATTACCCGTGAGGAAATCATTGCGCTGGCTTCCCTGGGTCATAAAGGCGGCAGCCTGTTTCAACAGGAAAACCAATACCTGTCCAATATGCTGCGCCTGCGTGAGATTCGCACCGAACAGATCCTCACGCCCCGTACCGTGGTCCACATGTTCGAACAATCGACCAGCGTCACCGATGTCTTAAATGATCCCAGGACACGTGAATTCACCCGCATGCCGATTTACCAGGACACGCCTGATAATATTACCGGCAAAATCATCAAGCATGATCTGTATGCAGCCGAGCGCAGTGGCAATGGCGCAGCGCCTATTAGTGACTACGTAAAAAAGATTTACCGTGTCTCAGAAAAGTTACCGGTTCAGCAATTACTCGACCTGTTTATCAAACAGCATGCGCACCTGTTCCTGGTAGAAGATGAGTTTGGCCAGACTGCCGGCATCGTGACACTCGAAGATGCAATTGAAACCCTGTTGGGGCGGGAGATTGTTGATGAAAGCGACATGATTGAAGATATGCAGGAACTGGCCAAGGAAAAATACCGGGAACGCCTGCGTAAGGATGATCAAACCTTTTCTGATTGATTCGCGCTTACGAAAATAAAGTGCTGTTAATATTTATTGTTATGGTAATGGTTTTATTTCTCTAACCACTGTGACATCAGCGTCTTGATTTGCGTCTGGTACTTTACTCCTTCCAGTTCACACTTTTGACGAAAGGCGGCCAGTAATGATTCTTTTATTTTTATGCTAATCAATATCGTTTTATCTTCACTGGCCTGCATCAGCCGATAGTTTTCCAGAAACGTGAGAATCTGTTTTGGGCTCGCACCTTTACACTTATCGAGATATTCAGCGGTAAAATATTGTACGGATTTTATCTGTTACTCACTCACGTCAACTTCTCCAACTATAATTTCTTCTGGACTTTAATTCCTTCTGGGCTCTAATTTTTATCAGGGCTTTAATTTTTTTAAGTGCCTTAATATCTTCAATATCCTGCGCACGTGCGGATTGCGTTTTCATCCG
>JASFLV010000150.1:0-7173 GCA_050117915.1 Thioalkalispiraceae bacterium
TCCCACTCCCGTGCGTAACAGGTAGATACAGTAGCTATATAGCACAACAACAAAACCAATAATGATCGCAATCGCGATGCTCACATCGATATCACTGACCCCCAACATACCATATCGCATGGCGTTAATCATATATAAAATCGGATTGGCATAAGAAATGTTTTGCCAAATACCTGGTAGCATTTCAACGGAATAAAAGATCCCACCAAGGTAGGTAAGTGGGGTCAAAACGAAGGTCGGAATAATTGAAATATCATCGAAGGTCTTGGCATAAATCGCATTGATAAATCCACCCAGCGCGAACAGGATCGATGTCAATAATGCCACAAATAATACCACTGCCAGGTTGTGAAACTGTAAAGTGGTGAAGAACATCGCGATAATACTCACCGCAATGCCGACGACCAGCCCTCGAGCAAGGCCACCGCCGACAAAACCAAACAGGATCAGGTAATTAGGCATTGGCGAGACCAGCATCTCTTCGATATGCCGCTGAAACTTTGCGCTGAAAAAGGATGAAACGACATTCGCATAGGAATTATTGATCATTGCCATCAGGATAATCCCAGGGACAATATAATCAACGTAACTATAACCCTTGATCGGATCCAGCTGCGAACCAATAAGATTACCGAAAATTACGAAGTAGAGTCCCATGGTAATCATTGCTGGCAAGACTGTTTGCACCCAGATCCGAATAAAACGCATGAATTCTTTGACAACAATGGTCGAAAAGGCGGTGTATTGTTGTTTCGGGTTCATAAGGCACCCTGCTCCACCATCTGCAAGAACATCTCTTCAAGCCGATTGGACTTATTTCGCATACTGATTACATTGATACCCTTTTCAGATAACAAGGTAAATACATCGTTGATACTCTTTTCTTTATCTACCGTGACCTCAAGTGTCGTTTCATCGAGTAAAAAGAATGGATATTGATCCGAAACAGGGGCCTCTAAAATGGGCAAAGCTAAATTTAGTATAAAAGTTTCGGTGTGTAACCGAGTTAACAGTTGCTTCATCTCGGTACTTTCGATGGTTAGCCCATTATTGATAATCGCGATATGTTTACAGAGATTTTCGGCCTCTTCCAGGTAATGGGTCGTCAAGATAATCGTCGTTCCCTGCTGATTAACTTCTTTTAGAAAGACCCACATGGAGCGCCGAATCTCAATATCAACACCAGCAGTCGGTTCGTCAAGGATCAGTAATTTTGGTTCATGGACCAGGGCACGCGCAATCATCAGCCGGCGTTTCATACCCCCGGATAATTCCCGCGCCATATCTTTGCGACGGTCCCATAGATTAAGTTCTTTTAGATATTTCTCGGCACGCCGGGCTGCCAATTTACGTTCAATGCCGTAGTAACCGGCCTGGTTGATCACGATCTCGCCCACCGGTTCAAACTGATTGAAATTAAACTCCTGCGGAACAAGCCCTATACAACTCTTGGCAGCCTCCTTAGCGGTATCGATATCATGACCGAAGACTTCGACTTTGCCGGCCGTCTTATTGATTAACGAGCAGACAATGCCAATGGTCGTAGATTTACCCGCCCCATTCGGTCCCAACAAGGCAAAAAAATCCCCTTCCCGCACTTCAAGATCAACGCCCTTTAATGCCTGTGTCCCTTTAGGAAAGGTCTTGTGTAATCCTGTGATGGAAAGCGCTAGTGACATAGTACTAACATGACTAATCAACAAAAACGCGCGCGTTACGAAATAGACGCATCCAGGCACCGTCTTCCTGCCAGTCGCCGGGATGCCAGCTATGCTGTACGGCACGAAAGACCCGCTCAGGATGCGGCATCATGATGGTAAACCGCCCATCCTCTGTGGTAACACCAGTAATCCCCTCCACTGAACCATTCGGATTGAACGGGTAGGTTTCGGTCACCTTGCCATGGTTATCCAGATAGCGAAGACTAATCAGATTATCTGCCTGTGCCTTGTGTTGATCCGCATCAGTAGAAAATTTCACTTGTCCTTCACCGTGGGCAACCACGATCGGCATTATCGAGCCCTGCATGCCGGTTAATAATACCGAGGGTGAATCAGTCACCTCGCTAAGTACAAAACGCGCCTCGAATTGCTCGGATAAATTACGGACGAAGCGTGGCCAGTGACTCGCCCCTGGAATAAGATCTTTGAGGTGTGACAACATTTGACAGCCATTACAGACACCCAGGCCAAACGTATCATCACGATTGAAAAAGGCTTCAAATTGATCGCGCGCCTGCGCATTAAATAATATCGAATTTGCCCAGCCACCTCCGGCGCCCAACACATCACCATAGGAAAAGCCGCCACAGGCCACCATGCCTCTGTAGTCTTTAAGATCGAAACGACCGGCGATCAGATCACTCATGTGAATATCGGTGCAGGCAAATCCTGCCCGGTCGAATGCTGCCGCCATTTCCACATGGCCATTCACACCCTGTTCGCGCAAGATGGCCATTCGAGGACGTTCACCTTTATTTATATAAGGTGCACTGACATCTTCATTCAGATCATAACTCAGCTTCACGAACAGCCCGGGGTCTTTGTCATCAAGTAAGGTGTCATATTCCTGTCTGGCACAATCAGCATTGTCACGTAAAGACTGCATTTGAAAGCTGGTCGCCCACCAGAGACGTTGCAATTCCACGCGTGTCTTTTCAAGTACAACGTTATCGGCTTGATGGCAACGAATCACATCGTCATTGTTTATCTGCGCCACACTTTGCACACAATCCGTCAGCCCATGCTTTTTGAATACCTGGTTCACACTATCCAGCTCTGCTTTTCTGACCTGAACAATGGCACCCAGCTCTTCATTAAACAAACCAGTTATGATGTCGTTTCCAAATACATCCAGATTTATATCCAGACCACAATGCGCGGCAAAGGCCATTTCGCAGAGACTGATCATTGCACCACCATCTGAGCGATCATGATAGGCCAACAGTAAGTCCTTTTTATTGAGTTGCTGAATCGCAGTGAAGAAATTCTTTAATAACTGCGCATCATCCACATCGGCTGGTTGAGTACCGATAGCTTTATAGACCTGTGCCAGGCAGGAGCCACCGATGCGATTTTGCTGTTTACCCAGGTCAAGCAGGAGTAACACACTCTCACCCTGATCAGTTTTAAGCTCAGGCGTTAAGGTCTGACGTACATCCTGGACCCGGCCAAATGCAGAAATAATTAGGGATAAGGGTGCAATAACACTCTTACTCTCATTGTTTTCCTGCCAGACCGTCTTCATTGACATGGAATCCTTACCTACCGGGATGGTCAAGCCCAGCTCAGGGCAAAGTTCCATCCCCACCGCCTGCACGGCATCATATAAGCCAGCATCTTCACCCGGATGTCCCGCCGGCGCCATCCAGTTTGCCGATAACACGATGTCAGTCAGTTGATCGACGCGGGCCGCTGCAATATTGGTAATCGCCTCGCCCACGGCCATACGAGCAGAGGCGGCATGATCCAGCAAGGCCACCGGGGTACGTTCACCTATCGCCATCGCCTCACCGCTATAACCATGAAATCCCGAGGAAGTAACGGCCACATCGGCAACCGGCACCTGCCAGGGACCGACTAATTGATCACGTGTCACCATCCCGGTCACACTACGATCACCAATCGTAATGAGAAATTGTTTTGCCGCAATCGTAGGTAATTGCAATAAACGAGTGAGGGCATCATTTAGATCGAGACTGGCAATATCGAATGACTTCTGTTTTGCTGGTTGATGTTTAACTTCGCGCAGCATTTTCGGAGGCTTGCCCAATAATACATCCAACGGCATATCAATCGGTTTATTGTTAAAGTGACTATCTTCAACTACCAATTGTTCTTCTTGTGTTGCTTCCCCTAACACAGCATAGGGGCAACGTTCTCTTTCACATAAGGCAATAAAGGCGTCCAGGTCCTCAGCCTTGACCGCCAGCACATAACGCTCCTGTGATTCGTTACACCAGATTTCCATCGGCGACATACTGGGTTCATCATTGGGAATTGCACGTAACTGAAAATGACCACCGCGATCACTATCGTGGACCAGTTCAGGCATCGCATTGGATAAGCCGCCGGCACCCACGTCATGGATCCAGAGGATGGGATTGTTTTCCGATTGTTGCCAGCATTGGTCAATCACTTCCTGGCAACGACGCTGCATCTCAGGGTTGCCACGCTGTACCGAAGCAAAGTCCAGGTCTTCATGACTGGAACCGGTATTCATGGAAGACGCCGCACCACCACCGAGACCAATTAACATGGCCGGGCCGCCGATCACGATCAACTTGGCGCCCACCGGCACTTCCTGCATTTCAATGTGTTCACCACGCATGTTACCGACGCCCCC
The DNA here is from genome assembly GCA_050117915.1 of Thioalkalispiraceae bacterium. Lineage (GTDB taxonomy): Bacteria > Pseudomonadota > Gammaproteobacteria > UBA6429 > Thiohalophilaceae > SZUA-24. The sequence goes on from JASFLV010000150.1 coordinate 4,345, forward strand.
GGCCAGCATGATCGGTTTATGGTAACCACGTACTTCCTCGCCCGCTGGGCTATTTATCTTTTCTTCATAAGTTCTGAAGTAACCACAGATATTGGGGCGCCCGAATTCATTATTAAACGCGGCAGCACCGATCGGTCCTTCAAGCATGATATCTTTGGCGGAGACGATCCGCGCAGGACGACCATGATCCGTTTCCCATGGCTGTGGGAGATCCTCGAGCTGTAAATTGGAAACCGAAAACCCACACAGGCCTGCCTTGGGCTTGGAACCCCGACCGGTGGCGCCTTCGTCACGGATTTCACCACCTGAACCGGTGGCCGCTCCTGGAAATGGCGCAATCGCGGTCGGATGGTTATGCGTCTCCACTTTCATCAGAATATGAACCGGTTCTTTTGCATAGCCATACTGATGGGTTTTACCATCAGGCATAAAGCGATCCGTATTGAATCCGGCAATAACAGCCGAGTTATCTTTATAGGCAGAAAGAATACCCTCCGAATGTTTTTCATGAGTATTACGAATCATCTTGAATAATGATCGTTTCTTTTTCTCCCCATCGATAATCCAGTCGGCATTAAAGATTTTATGGCGACAATGCTCAGAGTTGGCCTGGGCAAACATCATCAACTCGACATCATTCGGGTTACGACCTAATGCGGAAAAGTTTTCTACCAGGTAATCGATTTCATCGTCGGCCAGGGCCAGCCCCCACTCAGCATTGGCCTTGATCAGCGCTTCACGTCCGCCAGTTAAGATATCCACTGATTTAACCGGGGCAGGCTCCGCCTGTTTAAACAAGATGGCTGCTTCATCAAACTGGTGCATCACTGCCTCAACCATCCGATCATGAATCAGCGGTTTGATGGCATTCAACTGTTCCTCAGTTAATGCACTGTGCGCGGAAAAATAATAGGCAATCCCACGCTCGATACGGTGAACATTTTCAAGACCACAGTTGTGTGCAATATCGGTCGCCTTAGAAGACCAGGGTGAGATGGTGCCAGGCCTGGGTGTCACCAATAGATACTGTTTCGCTCTTTCGCTACCCAGGGACTCTTCATAACTGAGCAGTTGCTGAAGTGATTGCTGCTGCTCTTCAGTAAGTGGTTTTTCACAGTCGACAAAATGAATAAATTCAGTCTGTACCTCCGTGATTGACGGGTTAAGCGCAGTTAATTTATCCAGTAACTTCGCCCTTCTAAACGGCGATAAGGCAGTTCCACCCTGCAATTGCAGCATTTTTATTCACTTCCAGATGGTCAAAGAGAGGGGGCAATGATACTGGATCACCGGATCAGAATCATCTTCAAGGGTCAGGGTACTTGAAATTATGGGAATGACAGTTTTTTCAAGTACTCTGACCCCTTGAAGTAGCTACCAGTTCGCCGCTTCATGCAAGGCCTGCATGATCGGGTTCAGGCTGCTTTCTCGCAGGTCAATCACGCAAACCAGGTTGCTGACGCCACACACCGCCCAGATCTTACCCTTAACCAGCCAGCCGCCCGGTGGCGTCCAACCCGACATCTGGGTAAACATGGCAAGCTGATCGGCATTGCCCTGGACCATACGTTTATAGTCATGGGCAAACTTGGCTAGCTTGGGCAACATGGCGTCATCGATAACGCCATAACCTTCCACCAGGGCACCGTCATCACGAAACTGGCAAATTGCCATGACACCGTCTTCAGCGAGTAACTTCTTGATCATTTCTCTGTCCTGACCTGCTTACGCTTCGAGTATCTGGTAAGTCGCGTCATAATCGACCTTGTCATTTTTTACAATAACCCCGACTGTATCCGTCACAATCACCGTCCATTCGAAACCAACCAATGCGAAACCCTGGATGGGATAAAAACCTTCCATCTGGGTCATTTTTTCCCAGCCCCTTGCCTGCATGGTTGCAATTGCGCCATTGGCGACACAGACATGGCTGACCATATCCAGGACATCATTTTCAATATTTGCGCCATCAACAATTTTTGAATTACTTAACTCACCACCGCTGGTAAATTCGAATGCCGCCAGCGCCCCATCAAGACTCATTAGTTCATCCAGTTTACTCATCGTTTTTTCTCATACCATTTCGCCAGCATTTGGCTCAATATGTTCATCTAAAAACTTCATAATGTTATTCAGTTCATTTGACTTGTTATCAATAAAACAAAACACATTATTCCTTACACATACCGTGTAATCCTTGCCTTTTACTGCCCAGCCTTGTGCCGGTGCGCAACCACAGTCACGCCCCATTTCTTTCAACATGTCAACCTGCATATGTAAGGCCATACTGGTCGTGCGACACATAATCGATGCCATGCGCGCCAGTTCTTCTGTTAACTGGCCATGATAACTGAAGCGATCGCCTCGGTAGGCATATTCACCTGCTGCCATCACGCCGGGCTGATTTGCCAATTCTTCTATTAAACTCATTTATATTCGACCGTGCTTGAATTAAAATCCCATTTTAAGTTCACCACAAATCTGACCTTCATAGCAATAGTGTATATGCAAAATTCTATAAAATCACATGCCAGCCTGTTACGTCGTCTGGCTGCATTAGTTTATGATGGTTTACTGCTATTTGCCGTCACGATGGTAGCCGGTTTTCTAATTACACCCTTTCTAGGTGAAATTAATATTGAAAATCAGGGCACAAATGAAACAATTTTTAATCCACTCATGCTTGCCTATTATCTAATCGTTTATTATTTGTTTTTCACCTGGTTCTGGACCCATGGCGGTCAAACCCTCGGCATGCGTGCCTGGCATACTCGATTGCTAACGAGTGATGGTAAACTGGTAAACTGGAAACAGGCCCTGTTTCGTTTC
>JASFLV010000151.1:0-7169 GCA_050117915.1 Thioalkalispiraceae bacterium
GTGATGCCTACCCCACCCGGCGAAAAAAAGAGGCCGCATTACTGGATAAAATAAAATGAAAACAATAATTCTTACAATATTGACTACGTTGTTATTGACTGCCTGTGAACGCGGGCCACAGGATGATGTATCCATCGTGATATTGAATAAGCAGCTTGCAAAGGCAATGCAGCAATATCAGGCAAGTTACAAAAAACGACGTACGGAGTTGGAGTTTGAGAATGGCGAGAGAGTAACGACGTGTGCTGAGTACCTCACTGCGAACAAGGCTTCCCTCATAAAAGAAGGTGTCAACAATCAAATAATAAAAAACGAATACCTCGAATGCGATGTTTTGTCCTTGCTGGGAGACAGTTCATTCACCCGGGAGAAGCAGAAGGTTTCTACCGGCGAGGCATTGGCGACACGACTAGACTTGCGTACATTCCCGTCATCGCTATTTCGCCGAGTGGATGATAATGCGTACACACTCAAGCAAGTTGCCGGAAAGCAAACAAGCTCCACCCAGCATACAGTCGTTTACGAAACAGACGACTGGTTTTACCGGCTGGAAGTGGTAGCACAGGCTGATTTGAATAAAAATGGAGAACCGGACTGGATTGTCTGGTTATTCGATGAGGCAAAGACGGGTAACTATCGAAGCTATCAAACCCTGATTATCTATGACCCTGCAAAACAGGATAAGCTAAAAGCAGTGCGTGTTTTGTAGAAATTGCCGATCAGGCAGAGCTATTGAGTAACTGGGAAATCAACTGACTTTGTGAAGTAAATTCACGAATCGGCCGTGGCCTGGCCAGGTAATGACCCTGCATGTAATCCACATCGATAATATACAATTGGGTCATGATGTTCTCGCTTTCCACATACTCGGCAATCGTTTTAATCCCCATCACCTGGCCGACCTGGTTGATCGCCTCAACCATGGCAAAATCGACCCGGTCGATGGCCATGTCACGCACAAAAGTACCATCGATCTTCAGATAATCCACCGGTAGATTTTTCAAATAGGAAAACGACGACATCCCACTGCCAAAGTCATCCAGCGCAAAGCGACAACCAAAGCTCTTGATGAATTCAATAAATTCAACCGCGCGTTTCAAATCGGCCACGGCGGCGGTTTCCGTGATTTCAAAACAGATCTTGCTGGTGATTTCCGGGTGCTGCTGAAACTGTTCTTCAATAAAACTGGCAAACTGCCGATTGCCAATGGTTTGCCCGGACAGGTTGATGGAGCATAGCTCCAGGCCAGGATGCTGAGCGCTATGTTTTACCAGCCATTTAAATGCATGCTGCGTCACCCAGCGATCGATCTGCGGCATCAGGTCATAGCGTTCCGCAGCAGGGATAAAAGCACCGGGCAGCGTAACAAAATCATTTTCACCGTACTCGGGCTGATTCAGGCGCACCAGAAACTCAATAAAGCGGCAGCAACTGGTATCGCCGCGGTGTATGATCGGCTGGAAGTATAGTTCAAACTGGTTGCGCATCAATGCTTCGTTTAGTCGCGATACCCAGATCATCTCGCTATGACGTTTGGCAATATGTTTATCATCGGGTTCATACAGATGAATCCTGTTGCGACCGCGTTCCTTGGCAATGTAACAGGCCGAATCGGCCATGCTCATCAGGCGTGCATCATCTTCAACATGCTCATTGATGACAGCCAGCCCGGCACTGGCCTTGATCGAAAACGACTTGCCTTCCCAGATAAAACGAAACTCTTCAATCAGCTTTAACATGTCCCGGGTCAAGAGTCGGGCCGTCTCGGGATCACAATCACGACACAATAGGCCAAATTCATCCCCGCCGAGACGGGCGAGGGTATCCTTGTTGCGGATGTTGTTCTGTAAAACACTGGTGAGTTGCCGCAGCAGGGCATCCCCAGCGGCATGACCACAGGTATCATTCACCAGTTTAAACTGGTCCAGATCCAGGTAACACAATACTGCAGTCTGTTTGCGCTGACGACAAATAGTGATCTGTTGTTTGACCTGGCGATCGAATTCATTGCGGTTTATCAGCCCGGTTAGACTGTCATGGGTGGCCATGTATTCCATTTTTTTACTGAGCGCGCGTGATTCGGCTACATTACGAAACACGATGACCGCACCGGTCAGGGTATGATTCTCGAACACCGGGCTACTGGAATATTCGATGGGGATAGGGTTACTCTCATCCACCCAGAAGATCGCCTCGGCGCGGCATTTTTTGCCCTGCTCAAGCGTCTCATGGATCGCCAGGTCAGTTTTACTACATGGCTCACCGTTTTCATTCGCACAATGAATCAGGGTATGCATCTCACGCCCCAATAACTCTTCGACTGACGCACCGAACATTTCTGCCGCGGCATTGTTGACAAAGGTAAAGCGTAACTCGGTATCCACCCCAAAGATTCCCTCGCTGGTGGATTCCAGTAGCAGACGATTACGTTCATTAGCCTGCTTAAGTTCCTGTTCGGCGCGATGTCGATCGGTAATATCCACGAACGCCTCGAGAATAATCGGTTCCTCTTTTTCCGTGAACAACACCGCACTGCGCAGGATGTGGGTTTCCTTATCCTGGTTTACCAGGCACAGACCTTCTTCAAGATTGATCTCACGATGTTGATCCAGCACCGGGCAGGCACCATGCTTTTGGTAACAGTCAATAAACTCCTCGCAGGACTCGGCCATCGCCTGGCGTGAGCTCAGCCCCAGTAAGTGTTCACAGGCCTCGTTAATCTGCATCACCTGGCGTTTGCTGTTCAGTAACATGACCGGGAAGGGTGTACTCTTTAACAGGGCTCGCACAAAGGAATCGGTTTTGATTTTATCACTACTAATCTTGCCAATCTGTGCGCGATAGGTATTGAGGGAATCCTGTAGTTTGGCAAGATGATGCTTGTTATAACTGATCGACTCCTCGCCAATCGAAAACAGACAGCCAACCACCTCAGCGTGGGAGATGATCGGACGAAACTGCAAGTTCAATTCGGCTTTGATGTGACGATCAAAATAAATTTCAAGTGGTTGGTTCTGGCACTCGCGACTGCTAAGACAGGCCTTCAACTGTTGCTGGAACACTGGGGAATGATGCAGGAACTCCTTGGTATACAGGGTGTCTGCCGAAATGCGTCCATCTTCGAGCAGATAACGACAGGCCTCATTTTTAAAACACAGCTTGCCTTGCTTATCGAACACCCCCAGGGTCGTGGCGTGGTGATGAAACGGCGCAAGACTGGCAACATAGTCATCCAGTGAACCTTCAATCACTAAGGGATCATGGCAGCTTTTTAGATCAGGTAATTTCATCACACACGATTAAAAGTTCAGCACCTTGTCGGCGTCGGCGACCAGTGCATAGAGCTGTTGCATCGAGCCCAGCTCGCATTGTAATTCGTCAGCCAAAAAGGGCATGGTGTCCTTGCGGTTATCACAACACACCCCGCAACCGATCATCACGCCGCCACTGTCGCGAAACAGGTTGATCTGCTCATCAATATCAAACTTAAGCGTGGTTAAGGTCGGCGCCTCCACCCCCTGGCCGAGCAAAAAAACCGTGACTTGGTTATCGTAGACCAGTGCTGTGGTGGCAAAGCGAAAAGCATTCCAGATGGTTTCAGGTTCATTAGACGAGATAATCACCGTAATTTTCATAAATACAGAACCCCAACAATTAACGGCAGGTAAAATACCTTATAACAACTATAGACTATTTGATTGTTTTTGGTGCAGGGGATTATAAACGCGAGTCAGGATTAAACATAATAACAAAGCTAACATTGGCATAGGGGTGTAATACAAACAACGACTTAGCCCATGCCCAATCGATCATCTGTGAAAAAAGCATCGCCGGTAAGCATAATAACCCTATGAACCATCTGTGAAATGACACTGCACGGCTATGATTCAACAGTGGCTCAGGATGAAATCCGGTTGCATAACCCTGTATATATAAATAGAGTAATACCAACCCCACATCCATACACCTCAACACGGAAAGGAGGTCAGCGTATGAAAAAAGTCATCCTCAGCCTGGCGATTATCGTCATCCTCGCCATCGGCGCGGGCGTGTATTACATCCTTACCAACCTCGATGCGATTGTCGAAGCGGCGATCGAAAAGTATGGATCCCAGGCGACGCAAACTAAAGTACGTGTGGATAAAGTCCAGATCAAACTCAAAGAGGGCAGTGGTGCTATTTTCGGTTTAAGCGTTGCCAACCCCAAAGGCTTCGAGGCACCGCATGCCATTGGCCTGGCCAAATCCGGTCTGGGGATCGACTATCAATCCTTAAAAGCACAACCCTATGTGATCGATCAGATCGAAGTACGCGGCCCGCGGATTTACATGGAGGTCAACAACGACAAACAGGTCAACCTCGATCAACTGCGCAAAAACCTCGCGGCGGTGGGCGGTAAGGGCCAGGCCAGACCCGCGAGTAAAGAAGAAGCCGATGCGCCGCGTTTAATCATCAAGCGTCTGACGTTTACCGATGGCACCATCGGTGCGCGCATCACGCCGCTGGATAAAGATTATGATCTCAATTTGCCCAACATCAACATGACTAACTTAGGCGGTACGAGTGGCGCGACGCCGACACAACTGGCCAAAGAGATCCTGGATCGATTAATCACCGCGGCGAAAAAACAGATCAAGGAAAAAGGCATCGACGCGGAAATCGACAAGTTGAAAGCGAAGGGCAAGGCCAAACTGGAAGAAGAAAAGGCCAAGGTGGAAGAAAAAGTTGACGCCGAAAAAGCCAGGGCCAAACAAGAAGCGGATACTAAATTAGAAGAAGAAAAACAAAAGGCCAAAGACAAGTTGCAGGATTTATTGAGTAAATAAAACGCCTGGTCATTCTGAAGATGAGTCCAGGAATAGATTCCCCTCTCATAGTGCCCCTCAAATAAACTAAATAGAGGGGCCAGGGGAATGACAATTGAGACTAGCGACAATCCGTCATTCCCGTCCCCGACTACACCATTCGAGGGCAGGCTGCGGCGGGAATCCAGACATCTGTCATTCCCTGCTCGACCCGGAATCGATGATGTAAAAACAGGCTGTGTTATACTTTAAATTAGGAATACCGGAGAAGTTATTATGTCTACGCCGAAAAATATCATCGATGAAGTGCTTTCCCTGCCAATTGACGAGAAAGCTGAGTTGGTCGATCAGCTTTTAAGGAACATCGATGGCCTGGACAAAGATATTGAAGAAAAGTGGGCTACGGAGGCAGAATCACGTATTGATGCCTATGAAGCAGGGAAGATTAAAACCATTTCAGTGGAAGAAGTGCTAGCCAAATATAAATGAAAATAAAATTTCTAGATGTCGCACAACAAGAATTAGATGAAGCGATTGAATACTTTAATAATGAAGCAGCAGGTTTGGGACAAGACTTTCTCGCCGAAGTATTAAAGTCATTGGACAGGATTGGTAGCTATCCTCACGCCTGGCATCCCTGTTCAGCAAGAACCAGACGTTGTCTTCTGCGCCGTTTCCCTTATGGCGTGATCTATCAAGTCCTGGAAAATGAAATACTCATTATTGCCGTCGCTTGTTTGCATCGTGAACCAGAATACTGGCAAAAAAGAATCAACAAATAACTCGTAGATGCAGCAAGAGATATTCTAAATGTAACAGGGACGTGAACATGGAAAAATTCAACAACCCGGACGTCAAGGCCAGCTTCGATAACTACCCCAAGCAGATAAAAAAGCAAATGCTGTTGCTGCGCCAATTGGTCTTTGACGTTGCCAAGGAAACCGATGGGGTGGGTGAGATCGAGGAGACCCTCAAGTGGGGTGAACCCAGTTATCTTGCCAAAGGGGGTAGCACGATTCGCATGGACTGGAAAAGCAAAACCCCGGATCAGTACGCCCTGTACTTTCACTGTAAGACCAAACTGGTCGATACCTTCAAGGAACTTTACCGGGATAAAGTAACATTCGAAGGCAACCGGGCGATCATCTTTGACCAGCATGATGAGCTGCCCATCGAGGCACTCAAGCACTGCATCGCCTTAGCACTGACCTATCACCAGCGTAAAGACCTGCCGCTCCTGGGTGCCTGACCAACACGTATAGTCAACAGCCTGGCAATCAGCGCTTAATCGCCCATTTTCAGTCACTTGATCTAGATCGGGATTGATTTAAATACCGACATAACAGGGTATGTTTTAGCCTATACTTAGTAAATTGTCTCTCGTTAATAAAACGAATAAAGACAAAACAATAAAAAAGGGCGCGCCTGTCATGCACATCCATAACGAAACGTTGCTTGATAAGATCAAGCGACTCTATACCGAGTTCTTCCTGGCCGCCCTGCATGCTCGCATTGATCAATACCATAACTATCGCCACTCGCACAGACATGCCGATCTCAGTGATCTGTTATACGATTTTATTGACGAAATTGTGAATGATGCCAGCAACTCACTTTCCGTCCTGGACTACAAGCAGATGCAGTTACTGGATGGTGAACTACTGGCCGCCTCAAACAAGTTAAAATGTTATAAGCAAGATGCAACCAATGGCGATGCTCAGACGCTGAATAATCTGTCGTATCATCTACTCAGAAATCATTGGCAAGGAACCGATACTCATCTGGCGGGCAAACTGCAAACCTGCGTCTGGGAACACGTGCATGCGGCCCACCGTTTTGCCCGCTCCGGCAATGGTGAAACCGGCAAATTACACGCTGACCTGGCCGCCACGGCCATGAAGACCTTGTCCCATTACATGCTCGCCGATGACTATTGTGATTTTCTCACCGAGATCAGTTGCCAGATACAATCCCTGAAAACAGCTGCCGCGCAAAATGAGGCACTGAGCAAGCAATAACCCTCTGTTTCTCTGTTCGCCATCCATGACATTTTTCTGCATGGCATTCCCGCGGCTAGCCCTCTATAACTATAATTATGCGCGGCTCGATGAAGCCGGACTCCAGAAAATAAAAAAGGACTTACACATGGATAACAACAAAAAAAACACCAGCCCCATCAATCCATCCCGGCGTGACTCGCTGAAATATTTGTCTGCATTCGGTGTCCTGGGCTTAACGGGCTGTTGTTATAACAAGCGTCCCGAGACGAAGATTACCGAGCAAGCCCTGCGCTCACTGAAAAATAGAGGCGGGGAGCTGCGCCTGCTCAGCCCGGAAGTGCAGCTCAGCGCCAAGCAACGTCGC
>JASFLV010000152.1:0-7167 GCA_050117915.1 Thioalkalispiraceae bacterium
TATGCCAATGGGACCGATTGAACTGGCTGATACTGTCGGCCTGGATATTTGTCTGCATGTTGCTGACAACCTGTCAAAACATATGAATATTGAAGTCCCGGCACGATTAAAACAAATGGTGGAAAACGGTAAGCTTGGTAAGAAGAGCGGTCAGGGATTTTATCTATTCAAGAATGAAAAACCAGTAAAAGATAAACCGGAAAAAGATTATAAACCGCCTGTCGACATTCAGGACCGCCTTATTCTTCGCCTGCTTAACGAAGCCGTTGCCTGTTTACGCGAGCAAGTTGTTGAATCCGCAGACCTGGCGGATGCCGGTATTATATTTGGGACCGGATTTGCTCCATTTCGCGGCGGCCCGTTTAATTACATCAAACATCGTGGCCCTGCACAATTGATCAAGATGCTTGAGCATTTAAAACAACGTCATGGCCCCCGCTTTATTGCTGATCAGGGCTGGGAGCAGCTAAATTAAATCTTACTAACCCGATAACAAGAGCAGAACAGAGATGGCAGCGAAACTCGATAAGATAGACATAAATGAGATACAGAACCTGTATCAATTATTTTGTACTCGGGTTCATCTGTCGCCTGATAAAGTGGCATGCCAGTTCTATAGTGATGACAAACAGGCCTGGCAACAGCTTAGCTGGTCACAAATGGCCGATCACGTCGCGCGCTGGCAAGCAGCTTTGAAAAGTGAGGACCTCATTACTGGTGACCGTGTTGCAATCATGGTCAATAACTGCCCTGAGTGGTTTATGTTTGAACAGGCTGCGCTCGGCCTGGGACTCGTTGTGGTCCCTTTGTATACCAATGACAGAGCAGACAATGTTTGTTATGTGATTGAAGATGCCGGAATCAAATTATTATTCATCCAGGGTGATGAACAATGGATTCAGTTGAAGGATGGCTGCGACAACCAGGATACTCTACAAAGAATAATCAGCAAGGATATTCTATCAATCCACGATAAGGCCGTAACACATATTCATTCCTGGCTACCTGATGAAGCACGCCGCTTCCCACTCGCCGAGCTCAACGTGCACAAATCGTCTCTGGCAACAATTGTTTACACCTCAGGAACAACTGGCAAACCTAAAGGTGTAATGTTAAGTCATCATAATATTCTCTGGAATGCTGATAGCGGTACGCACAGCGTAGAGGTCTATTCGGACGATAATTTCCTGTCTTTCCTGCCGCTATCTCATATGTTTGAACGAACTGTAGGCTATTACCTACCAATAATTTGTGGGAGTATGATTAGTTATGCGCGTTCGATCGAAAAACTTGCAGAGGACCTTGTCAGCATAAAACCAACCGTATTAATCACTGTGCCACGCATATTTGAGCGTGTTTTTAATAAGATCAATGCGCAGCTGGAGCAAAAATCTCCGGTTGCCCGCTACCTGTTCAAAGCCACCGTCAATGTCGGCTGGCGACGTTTTTTGTTACAACAAAAAAAGGCTAGCTGGCACCCCGCCCTTTTGTTCTGGCCACTTCTAAATTTGTTAGTCGCACGTAAAATCATGGCAAAACTTGGTGGTAATATGCGTCTTGCGGTAAGTGGTGGCGCACCGTTAGGGGCGGATGTTGCCAGAACATTTATTGGCCTTGGGTTAACGATTTCTCAGGGTTATGGCATGACAGAGCTAAGTCCGGTTGTCAGTACAAACAAGCTGGATGATAACGAGCCGACTAGTGTTGGTCAGCCACTACGCGATGTTGATGTCAAACTTGGCGAAAAGGATGAACTCTGTGTTAGATCGCCCGGCATAATGCTGGGTTACTGGAACAATGAGAAAGCAACCAAAGAAATCATTGATGATGATGGCTGGTTACATACTGGTGACAAGGCAAAGATCATAGATGAACATATCTATATTACCGGCAGAATAAAAGAGATTCTGGTTCTCTCTAATGGTGAAAAGGTACCACCTGCTGATATTGAAATGGCCATTGCCCAAGACCCGCTTTTTGAACAGAGCATGGTTATCGGCGAACAAAAACCTTTTCTTGCTGCAATAGTAGTCTTAAATGAAGACGAATGGCTCAAGTTAGCCAGAAAACTCAACATTGAAGCGAATGAAGACAGCCTGAATTCCGACAGAGTCAAAAAACTGGTGATTGAACGTGTCAACAAGCAACTACATGATTTTCCTGGCTACGCAAACATTTACCAGGTTTATGTTACTTTAGAAGCCTGGACAGTGGATAACAATATGTTAACCCCGACGCTTAAGCTCAAGCGCAATCAAATTAGCCAGCAGTACGACCAGAAAATTAATGCGATGTATGAGGGCCATTAATGTCGACTCATTCAGAAGCCACACCCTCAGATATTGTGCCCAAGGATAAGCAGCCAGAAATCCGGGTGCTCGCCATGCCAGCGGACACTAATGCAGCCGGAGACATTTTTGGCGGTTGGTTAATGTCGCAGGTTGATATAGCCGGCAGCATTGTTGCTTATCGGATTGCCAATGGACGCGTAGTCACTGTTGCTGTCAATGACTTTCAATTTATAAAACCCGTCTATGTAGGCGATCTCGTCAGCATATTCGCCGAACTGATCCATGTCGGAAATAGTTCTATGCAAGTAGAAGTGACTGCTTTTGCGGAACGCGAGCGTGGCGAATTTGAAAGTCTTCGGGTGGCACAAGCAACGCTGACCTATGTTGCTATCAGTAAAGATGGCAAGCCCCGCAATGTAAAAAAGCAATAAATTTACTGTTTAGCGTGACGGAATAGGTTAAAGAAGTTTTCTGTTGTCACTTCCCCTATCGCTTCGACATTTATACCACGCAATTCGGCAACGTGTTCAGCAACATGTCTGACATAGGCAGGCTGATTTGGTTTGCCACGGTAAGGAACCGGGGCAAGATAAGGTGAATCTGTTTCGACTAGCATTTTATCTTCTGGTAATTTCTTAGCGACCTGTTTTAGTTCCCTGGCATTCTTGAAGGTAACAATTCCGGAAAACGAGATATAAAAATTCAGGTCCAGTGCGCGTTTTGCTACCTCCCAGTCTTCGACAAAACAGTGCATGACACCCCCTACTTCACCCGCATCCTCCTCTTTCATGATCCGCAAGGTATCTTCGGTTGCATCCCGCATGTGAATAATGAGAGGTTTATCTGTCGCTTTTGATGCAGCAATATGCTGACGAAAACGTTCTCTTTGCCAATCCAGACTGCCCTCACTTCGGAAATAGTCCAGGCCGGTTTCACCGATAGCAATGACATTCTCATTATCAGCCAGCTTGACCAGTTCCTCCATGGTCGGTTCGTGACCTTCATGCTCATTGGGATGAACCCCCACAGAGGCAAAAATATTTGTATGCTCTTTGGCAGGGGTAAGGACGTCATCCAGATGCTCAAGGTCGATACATACGCAGAGGAAGTGAGTCACACCCATTTCTCTAGCCTGATCCAGTGCACCCTGGAGTTTTCCATCATATGGCGTTAAATCCAGGCGATCCAGATGACAATGCGAATCTACTAGCATGATTACGTCACTTCTACTTGCAAATATGTGTTTTAAGGTACTACAAAGGAGATTACATGGTGTGGGTTTGTCGGTCCGACTTCAAGGCACCTGCCAGGTAAGTTTCAATCTTGGTACGGGCGCTACCCCCATCCTGCTCACTGAATTGAACACCGATGCCGGCAGCACGGTTGCCCTGTGCCCCCTTGGGTGTAACCCAGACGATTTTACCGGCGACAGGTAGTTTTTCTTTTTCGTCCATCAGCGTTAGCAACATGAAGACTTCATCACCGAGTTTGTATGATTTGTTGGTGGGTATGAACAAGCCGCCATTGCGAATAAAAGGCATATAAGCAGCATACAGCGCGCTTTTATCCTTAATCGTCAAGGAGAGTATCCCTTGTCTTCCCCCGGCCATACCTGCTGGCAAATTGCTCATTATCCTTCTCCTCTACGACCCGACTGTGTCATGCCCGTTCTGACGATTTATCCGTCAATGAGCGCCATTCTAACAGCAAGTCATCGAATATCATTTGCGCATTTAAAGGCGCACGTTGTTTCTTAAGTGTTTCTAAAAGCCTGTCTAAGTAGCAATACAGGCCATCTAATTCTACCTGTTGGGCAATTTTCTGCAAATCTGTCAATTTATCATGATTAATAACAGCTTGCCCGAGATGGGTTTTAAGCTTAATCAGGTCAGTGACCCAGCTATACACCCACTTTATCGGCGTCGCTATCCCTGCCTTTAACCACGGCGCCTTATTTGCCAGACCCAACTCACGGCCGCTTGCCGTATCCAGAAATAGCTGAAAAACCTCATCCCGTTGAGCGATATCCTCGCTATCAGCCGTTTGCAGGGCCTTCAGCGGTGCGCCCGAGGCCATGGCCAACAGGGCCTCTCCCTGGCTGGCATATTCAGGATGGTGCTTATTTAACCAACTCATGGCCATATCCAGTCCTGGAGCATCAAAATTGACCCGTTGGCAACGACTGAGAATCGTGGCTGGCAAGGCTGTCTTATTCGAGGTAACCAGTATCATCAAGGTGTTGGCAGGGGGTTCTTCCAGCGATTTTAACAAGCTGTTGGCAGCTGCCAGGTTCATAGCATCAGCGGGCTGGATGATTGCGACCCGGTAGCCACCGTGATGGCTAGCCAACTCAAGGCTTTCTGTAAGGCCCCTGATTTGATCGACTTTTATTGGTTTGCCCTCTTCCTCGGGCTCCACCAGGAGAAAGTCCGGGTGGGTTGAGGCGTCGAACTGGGTACAGGATCGACACGCCCGACAAGCAACAAAGTCGCTGTTTGGCTGTTCACATAGCAAGGCATGCGCAAACTCAATGGCAAGCTTAGCTTTACCGAGTCCTTCAATGCCACAAAACAGCAGGGCGTGCGGTAAACGCTGCTCATTGACTCTTTGCGCCAACTGTTGCCATTGCGTGTGCGTCCAGGGAAAGTGCATATTAGTTCACCAGTCTTTCCAGTACCTGTAACAAGTTATGCTGAACAGCCTCTAGCTCCGGCTCAGCATCAACAATCGCATAACGTTTGGGCTCCATTTCTGCTCTTTGCAGGTAAGCGTCGCGTACTCGATTAAAGAAATCAACATCCTCCTGCTCAAACCGATCCGGCTCACTCCGATTATTCGCACGTGCCAGGCCAACCTTAACAGGTAAATCAAAAATAATGGTGATATCAGGCCGAAATTCGCCTTGTACCCAGTTTTCCAATTGCCTAATTCTATCAAATGCTATCCCGCGACCACCGCCCTGATAGGCATAAGTTGCATCTGTAAACCGATCGCATATAACCCACTTACCGTCGTTGATTGCAGGTTGGATGACTTCATAGAGATGCTGTGCACGAGCTGCAAACATCAATAATAACTCCGTATCACTACACATGTCTTTTTCATCTTTATCTAACAATAACTCACGAATCCGTTCAGCAAGTGGCGTACCACCTGGCTCGCGCGTCATGATGAGTTCTTTACCGTGTTGCTCAAGATAGTTTTTTATAAAAGCAATATTGGTACTCTTGCCGGCACCCTCACCACCTTCAATAGTAATAAATTTTCCTTTAGGCATTGTGTAAGCTATTTATTATTTTCCGTTTTATATGAAGAAAATGGTCGTTTCCGACCCTTGAGTTGATACTTGATCACAGCTTCATTGTGCTCTTTTAAGGTAGCAGAAAAATAATGACTGCCATCGCCTTTACTAACAAAATACAGTGCATCTGCTTCTTGCGGGTGAAAAACTGCATGAATAGCATCACGTCCCGGCAAGGCGATCGGGGTGGGCGGCAAGCCAAAATTTCGATAGGTATTATAAGGATTATCCCGCAGCAGATCGCGTCGTTTGATATTGCCATCATAGCGATCTCCCATTCCATAGATTACTGTGGGATCACTTTGCAAGCGCATACCTTTAATCAATCGGCGCGCAAATACCCCGGCAATCGCAGAACGCTCTGAAGCTAGTCCCGTCTCTTTTTCAACAATCGAGGCAAGGATCAAGGCTTCATAAGGCGTTTTCACTGGAATACCGACATCGCGTTTTTCCCATTCTTTCTCTAGGTAAGCCTGCATGGCTAAATAGGCCCTGTCCAGAACGACTAAATCAGTAATTCCGCGCGGAAAATGATAGGTATCGGGCATAAAACGGCCTTCTGGATGCTCACCGGTATGTCCAAGCTTTGTCATAATCTGCTCACTCGTCAGCTCATCTACGGTATGCTCAATGTATTGATTGCTTTTTATTGCAGTAAGCATCTGTTTGAAAGTCCAGCCCTCTACAATCGTGATTGAATATTGGATCACTTCACCTTCGGCGATGCTTTGTAGAAATGACAAAGGTGTTGAATTCTTTTCCAGGCGGTATTCGCCAATATGGATTTTTTTTGCCTGGCTTGTCCATTGCGCATACCAGATTAAATAACGAGGCTGAGTCAAGACACCTTGCCTGTGGAGTTGGTATGCGATGCGAGTCAGGTTGCTACCCTGATTAACTTTAACAACAAGTCCTTCATCAGAGACGTTCATTCTCTCTGACATGAATTGCTGGATATCATAAAACAACCAGCTGAGGGCCAGACCTGCCAATACTATTAAAACAAGCGCAATATATAATACTTTTTTAAGCATCCTGATACATCTTTTCAACAACCTTGTCTCTTAACCGACAAGTTACCTCGCCGATTTCAAAACCGGTACCTTCAAGTTCACAGATTGGCCAAATAACATGTAGGCTATTCGATAAAAATAGCTCATCGGCCCGCATTAAATATTCAACAGAGACTTGCTCTGTATGCACAGGAATTCCGATCTCCCGGCTTTTATCCATAATATATGTACGCATTATACCTGCCACACCACATTGTGATAGATCAGGAGTATACAGTTCACCCTTTTTCACTAAAAAAAGGTTATGTGTCGTCGCTTCGATGACTTCATCCTGTTGTCCCAACATGATCCCTTCATGATAATCGGTGTTATCCAGTTCCTGACAGGCTAATATTTGTTCAAGTCGATTCAAGTGTTTCATACCAGCCAGTTTAGGCTGATAAGCAAGTCGGGTTTCACAGATTTTAACCCTGACTCCCTTATGGGAGAGCTCAGCATCAGTCCTGTGTGTATCAGAGATATAAATAATCACGTTGGTAAGCACATCTTTTGGCGTACGATA
>JASFLV010000153.1:0-7154 GCA_050117915.1 Thioalkalispiraceae bacterium
ATTTGTTGCGGTCGATTTGTTCCTGTTTCTGGCTCACCAGGTCAGTTGTAGTAATCATCACTGCATTGGCAGTTGCAATGCTGGAGATATATAACATAGCCAGGATTAATAGTTTGGGTACGATTTTGTTGTTAGCGAGTCGAACGAGCATAGTTCTCTCCAAGTATGTGAATAGAAATAAATCTAAAGTTATACAGTTTCAGTCTATGTACTACTTACTAAGTGTATGCGGATTACAGTTTATCGTTACAATTAATTTCGAGTATAGTGTGATTGTCTTCACATTTTTGCATTGCTGGACTTGCGAGATAACACATCCAGTCACAACCAGAAGCCAGCTTAGTTTTCCGGTTGCTCATTAGAAATATCATCTTTGAAAGTTTTTATCCATTGTTGGAAGCGCTTGCGCTCAGCTTCATCGGCCATCATCCACCAAAATTTTAAACGTCTGACGGCATCTTCTCTTGCCGCGGTATCTGCATCGATGCCTTGTGGAGGTGTAATCCCAGTAGATGCCGCCACTGCTGGTGGCGAGCTCTGTGGTTGGTCTGCAGTATTATTTCCATAGACGAGAGTAGTTTTGACATCCTGCCTGTTCAATTCACCCGGTTTTCTTGAAGCGACCTGACGGCCGGTTTCAAGCTCAAGCAATTTTGCTTTGAAATCGTTGGCCATCCAAAAGGCCTCTTCTTCATCAGTTGGAGTGGGATAGGTCATCTTATAAGTCATACCGGCATTAAACAGCGTTTCGATAGCCACATCATCCGATTCAACAATACTGCCACTGGTTCCGTCTCCCCAATATAGTTCATATTTAAAATCGAGCCGGTGCAGGCCGGGCAGCAGGTAGATATCATAATAACCTGACTCGTTGGATGGAACATCGATTTTCTTGCCGTCGATCTTTTCTACGGTAATGGGTCCAGGGATGCGAACTCTGGCTATTTCACTTTTCTGGCGGGGGTCACCAGGATAATTGTGAACGGGACCACTTACCGAGCAGGACTGAATAGATAAGACTGTAATGAAGAAAAAAACTGGGCGGAATATTTTCATGAGGATTCCATTGGGATCATTGCAGGCCAGATTGATGACAAGCTGCGTTTTATACAAAGCATATCCTGCTCCTGAAAAAAGGCTCCCGTCAGGAGCCTTCTTTTGGGTAAATATTTAGAATATTGAGTATATAACCAGGGTGTAAGCTATGCCTAACTAAAGTACATCATGTACTGGTAAATATTTTAAATTAAGATTGCAGAGTCATATCCTGACCACAGCACATAGGTGACTTGATCATGCCATGTCCATCTGGACACTTGGAAACCTGAACTGTTTCACCATCGTCAGTTTTGATGCTGTCATGTTGCAGTTCTTTATCACATGTTCCACATGTCATGGTACCGATCATCATGCCACATACATCGCATTTATACATTGCCATTGTTTTCCTCCAGAGTTGTATGCCAACTAAGATTAAATCAAATATTAAACATTATAGTTGAAAATTAACCGATCTTGTTTGGTTGTGTAAAGGACTAAGAGAGGTAAGACAGAATACCCTTAATTATATGCAATTGGCCTAGTATAAAATCATAGAAATCACCTTAGAAGCAGAAGTCACGCTTCTTGAATAGCCGTGGCGTATTGAGTAATGTGACGGTTGGAACCTGGCTAATAACCCTTTGAATTAGTGTCCTTAAATAGAATGCGTGTATAGGAAAAAGGAAAATGAGTATGCTGGAAAAAAATCAAACTGCTCCGGCGTTTAGTGCGCCTAATCAAGACAATAAGGTGATTAATCTGTCTGATTACAAAGGTGGTAAAAACGTAATATTGTATTTTTATCCAAAAGACGACACGCCGGGCTGTACCATTGAGGCAAATCAATTTACAGAACTGGCTAGTGAATTTGCACAGTTAGATACCGTGGTGATCGGGGTGAGCAAGGATAACTGTGAAAGCCATCAGGCCTTTATAGACAAATATGGGTTGAAAGTTGATTTATTGGCCGATACCTCGGGAAAGATTTGCGAAGACTATGGTGTTTGGCAGGAGAAGGAAAAGAATGGTGTAAAGAAGCCAGGCATTGTCCGATCAACGTTTGTTATTAATAAAGATGGTGTCATTGCAGAGGCAATTTATGGCGTGAATGCCGAAGGCCATGCCCAGGAAATGTTGCAAAAGGTTAAGGCTATTTGAATCTGTTTACCGATGAGTTAGTTGCTCGTCAGAGTAGCTAAGGGTGAACAGCAGCTATTAGGGTTCGTTATTTCCAGTACCTATTGATTCGATGGCTGCTGACCTGTGTGAGTATATTTCAACACCAGGATGGTTAACACGGGTAGGAAGGTCAAGGTAACGATGGCCGTGCCTAACAGGCCAAACATGACAATGACTCCGACCCCGCGATATAACTCTGTTCCTTCACCAGCGAGGAAGACTAACGGGGCCAGGCCGAACACGGTCGTTAATGTCGACATGGCGATCGGACGCAGACGGGTAGCGACTGCTTCTCTGACTGCCTGCATAGCGTTCATATTCTCTTTTCGCATATTGGTCATGGCTTGATGCACGATCAAAATCGGGTTATTGACGACGGTACCCATCAAGATTAAAAAGCCCAACATTGAAATCATGTCGAAAGGCAGATGGATCCCCTTCAGGCCGAGCAGTGGTAGCCAGTCACCAATGAGGTTGAACAACCAGAGACCAAGAATGCCCCCTGCAACACCGAGTGGGATGGTTGTCATTATCAGTAACGGGTAACCCCAGTGAGTAAAGATTGCCACTAGCAACAGATAAATTATCACGATGGCGACCAGGTAGTTTGCGGTTAAGGCCTCACGGGTTGCCTGTAGCTGATCACTGGCCCCAGAGATGGAGAGATTAATATTGCTGGAGATCTTGCCGGTATCACGTAAATATTTGACGACTTCCTGTTTGACGATTTCAACACCGGTTTCCAGGGCAACATCATCGGGTGGAATAATATTCAAGGTTACCGTGCGTTGACTGTTGACCCGGCGAATGATGTTGGTATCGACAGTTTCTTCAATACGTGCAATCGAGGATAACGGGACAACAGCACCGATCGGTGTGTAAACAGGTATTTCATTCAGGCTGTCAAGTGAGGCGGTGGTACCAGACTTGCTATATAAGTAGATATCAATTTTGTCATCATCGAGAAAGAATTCGTCAACAAAGGCCCCATCGGTTAATGCTGCAACGGTATAGCCAAAATCCTGGGTGGTCATGCCGACTTCACTGGCACGTGTCCAGACAGGGCGTATCTCGATCAGTGGTTGCGACAAAGACAAGGTCGAAGGGTTAGCACGAATTCGTGGTGTAGCAAATACTTCTTCGGCACGCCGATAAGCACTCAATGCAGCATCATAAATATCTGAAAGATTGGGGCCGGAGACGTCGAGGTTGACACTGCGGGTTCCACCTGAGTTGCTGGTAATGATCGAGCCACGGGTAACAAAGCCGCGCATTGCCGGATATTCTCTGTATTTTTTCTGTATCGCCGCCATCAATGGCTTGATATGGTCAGGGTCCTTGGGTTGTGAAATGATACGAATACGACGTGATTCAATACTTAAATTAATATAAGCCAGTGCGGGGACGGCGGTCTCCCCATTGTCGAATTGCTCAGGGCTATGTTCGATAAAAGGAAGAAAGTAGTCCTGCAGTTCACGTCCGATTTTTGCCATGGTGTTAATGTTATAACCTGGCGGTGAGGTCAATGAGGCAAAGGTCTTGGGCTCTTCACCTTCTGGTAAGTACTCCGCTGGGGGTGTGAGGAAGATGAAGATACTCAAACTCAACAGGACGACAATTATCACAACATTGAATCGTCGCCGATTATCTTCGGTCAGCCAGTTGATACGATCCAGTAGGAACATTTGTATCGACTCAGATTTTTTCGCCAGGCTAGAACGAACTGTGGCAAATTCCAGGTGCGCAGTTGCTGTCGGGATTACGGTAATGGCAATTAACATTGAGGCCAGGATAGAAGCGGAAATGGCGATGGCAATATCGGAATATAATTGTCCAGCTTCTTCCTGGATAAACACGATCGGTACAAAGACCAGCACGGTAGTCATCGTCGAGGCAAGCACAGCTGGCCAGACCTGTTGTACACCACTGATTGCTGCCTGCAGCCGATCCAGGCCGCGTCGGCGTTGTTGTTCAATGCTTTCCAGTACCACGATGCCATTATCCAGCGTCATACCGATGGCAAAGGCAATGCCTGCCAATGAAATGACGTTGATAGTTCTACCAGTAATGAGCAAACCAATAAATGCTGCAATGGTGCAGACAGGTATTCCCATCACTCCGACCAGCGTTGCCCTGGCAGAGCGCAGGAATAAAAACATGACCAGGCTCGCCAATAGTGCGCCTAGTGCCAGATTGGTCCAGACATTTTGAATTGAAGATTCTACATAACCTACATCATCGGCAATCAGACGCATGTACATACCAGCGGGATTGAGGACTTCCTGGTTAATGTCCACCATTTCCTGCATGAGTAGTTGTTTAATCTTGATTACGTTCGAACCGGCCTGGCGACGGACTGACAGTCCGAGAACGGGTGCCCCGTCAGTATAGGAAATCCGCTTTTGGTCGAAGTGATCAAATTTCACCTCGGCTACATCACGTAAGCGAATCGTCGAATCCCCCCGGCGTGCCAGAATAATATCACGCAGCTCATTCAGGTCATGTAAACGTCCTACGGTACGTAACAAATAGCGGCGCTTGCCGGATTCGATTTCTCCTGCAGAAATATCACGGTTGCGCTCGGTAATCACACGACGTACGTCGTCAATCGTGATGTCACGTTCAGACAGGCGGGCTGAATCGAGCATGATTTGAATCTGTCGTTCTGCACCGCCATAGACATTGACCAGTGATACCCCAGGCACGGTTTCCATGCGGGTTCGTACATTGTCATCGATATAGTCCTGCATCAGGACCATATCGAGATCTTTTGGGTTGCCTTTGAGTGGCGCAACCCGGAAGTACATAAACGAGTTGCTGGAAAATGAAGTCGCATAAATGCGTGGTTCATCGACGTTAAGTGGATAGGAAGGGACCTGGGACAGGGCATTGTTGACATGAATGAGTGTCTCATTGAGGTCGATGCCGAACGGGAACTCAAGTTCTATTGAAGCACGACCAAAAGATGAAGAGGAGATGATGCGTTGCAGTCCGGGGATACTGCGTAAGTATTCCTCCTGTTCAATAACGATTTCTTTTTCGATATCCTGTGGGGTGGCACCAGGCCAGGCAGTTCGAACGGTGATGGTCCGCACTTCCAGATCGGGGATCATCTGGATAGGAATCCGTACAGCGGCAACAATGCCCAGGACGCTGATGATCAATACTATCACCGTCATTAAGGTGCCGCGCTTGATAATTGCTTCAAACATCAATCTGCTTAGCTACTCGCTACTATGGATCCTAACAGCCTGGCCATCCTGCAAAGATTCGTTGCCCTCAACCACCACCTGGCTGCCAGCCTCAAGCCCCTCTGTAATCGATACCTGGCCGTCAAAACTATTGCCAATTTTCACCAGCCGTTCAGAGACAGTCGGTTGCTCACCACTGGAATTAATGACCCAGACAGTGATCCTGCCGTCGGGATAACGTAATAAGGCATCGCGTGATACGACCACACCCTGTTGTTCGGTATGCAGGCGCAATGTTCCATGTACTGACATACCAGGCGTGATGGCAAGTTCTTCATCATTGACGACAACATGAATCAGGAATGTTCGTGCACTGGGATCACTAACCGGTACGATGGATTTAATCATCCCTGGCACTTGCCTGCCGCGCAAGGCATCAAGTTTAACAATGACATCACTGCGTTGATTGATTTGTGGGTAAAATTCCTGCGGCACCTGGAATTCGAGGCGCAGGTCCTCCAGTGAGACGATGGTTACTATCGGTTCACCGGGTTCTATCCATTCGCCAACCTGGGTTGTGCGTTGACTAACAACCCCGCTAAACGGGGCCTTCACTTTATGACGTTCAACACGGGCCAATTGCTTGCGCTCTTCTGCAATCTGCCTTTCCAGGAAGGCTTTATCCACCTGTACTTCAGCTTCGCGCAGATCGATTTCGTTGGCGGAGATGCTATTTTGTTTACGCAGGCGCCTGGCGTTGGCGTAGCGACGCTTTGCGTCGGTTAGTTCAGCCTGTGCCTGTTTGGTTGTCGCCTGTAAGGCTTGTAAAGTGAGCTGCTCCAGTTCACTATCGATCTCGAGTATTACATCCCCACTATTGACTCGATCACCAACTTCTACATTGAGTTGCTCCACTTGACCGCTTACCTGTGAGGAGAGACGTGCGACACGCGACGAAGTGATCGTACCAGTGAGGGAAACCTGTTTAATAATATCGGCCGAACGGGCCTGGCCGATGACAACCAGTGGGGCTTTGTCATTTGCCGCTTGGGCGGTGCCACTGATTAAGTTGGTAAATGCTAATATATAGAGTGACACAAAACAGAGTATCAATGAGTACCGGGATACTGCTTTGAATGCGTCACTTGCGTGAACCGTAGTTAACATCCATTATCCTTTATAATGATGTACTCTAAGCGAAGACAATTATCAGTCAATTCCGGCCTGGGTGTCTATGGCCGGTTGAAGGAAAAGACCCCTGTTTTTTACTGACTTTGTCAGGTATTGGTATAGCAGCCAGCAGGAATTTGCGATCATGATGTTCAAATGTGCTGAACAAAGGCATCTGAAATGTTAAAGAGAGTAGCTACTTATATCTTGCTTGGTTGCATATTTTTATTGTTTTTTAATGCCTGGCTTTACTATCAACAGCCAAATATGATTTTCTACCCCTATACGCATTTAACCAGCACACCCGATGACTGGGGTATTCGCTATGAGGAGGTATTGTTGAGGACCTCGGACGACGTTCAATTACATGGCTGGTATCTGCCCTCAAAAAGTTCAGAGCAGGTAGTTCTGTTTTTTCATGGTAATGCAGGCAATATTTCCCATCGGGGTGAGTCGCTCAGGATATTCCACGAACTTGACTTTAATGTTCTGATTTTTGACTATCGTGGTTATGGTCAGAGTCAGGGTGAATCGAGTGAACATGGTTTATACCTGGATGCAATGGCAGCATGG
>JASFLV010000154.1:0-7147 GCA_050117915.1 Thioalkalispiraceae bacterium
CGAGTAAATACTGTTATATATAATAAAGTAGAGAGTAGATTCATATGAATCTGTAACAGGATTTAGATTACTTACCGAGGACTTCAAAACGTCGACTCAGCCGATAACCATGTTCATCGACAAGGGTTAAGGTATGTTTTCCCGGGGCGATGTTGAGTGCCAGGTTGTGGAAGTTTTCGGTGGCTCCCAGGTATTTATCGTCCAGGTGCCAGAATAAAGTTGACTGGCTTTCCCGATGAACGGCCTCGAAAATGGTGCGGCTCTTTTGCTTACCCAGGTCAACCGGGATATAAATGCGGGTCCCCGCCAGCGGATATAGGATCTCAATCGGTCCATGTTGTTGAGTGTCTGCCAGGTGAACTCGGCAATCTGCTCGCAGTGGTGGTAAAGAACGATATTCTGTATGCCGACGCTGATAATAAAAGGCCTCTCCGGGCGGTAACTCAAACCAGCTGATATGCCTCATGTTATCCACCGATTCACAACGACCGTTCACCCGCCATTGTCCCTGCTGATCAAGATGGACCAGGCGATGGTGGGGACTGGACAACTGGAAATGACTCTCGCGCGGTATCCAAACCTGTTTGCTCGCACAATTGGCCGTACTCAGATAACCATCACGCTTACAGATCGTCACTGGCTTCATCATGTGCATTGGCTGCTCAAACCAGCGCTCTGCTTTCTCCAGCTTATTAAAGATACCGAACATGATCGGTGCGGCACTACTCACGCCGGTGAGACCTGCACGTCCCTCACCACTGGCATTACCGACCCAGACCGCCACGGTATGGTTCGTATCACTGCCAATCGCCCAGGCATCGCGCAGACCAAAACTGGTGCCTGTCTTCCATGCCACCTTACGGCTACTACTAAACTCGCGCCAGTAGTTTTCATTGCCCGGACGGCTAACTTCCAGCAAGGCGTCTAAAGTCATCCAGGCAGTTGCCGGACTGATCTGGGCAATCCGATTCGTTTCGGTGCTATCCGTACTCGCCACTTTGATCTTTTTATAACGGGCATCAAGCCGATAACGATCCTGTTTGGCTAGATAAGCAAGATTGGCATAAATAGAAGCCATGTCCCACAACGTCCCCTCTGCCCCGCCTAAAATCAGAGTCAAACCATAATCATCCGCTGGCCGAGACAGGGTTGTCATCCCTGCCTGTTGCAGATAAGAATAAAAACGTGAAACACCATGCCGACGTAACATACGCACTGCCGGCACGTTTAACGATCGAGCCAGGGCCTGTCGTGCCGGTACTGCCCCGCGATACTGGCGATCATAATTCTCAGGCATATAACCGGCATACTGAGTGGGTAAGTCAGGGACCAGGGTATCCGGCAATAACTCCCCAGACTGGATCATGCGTGCAAACAGCAGCGGCTTGAGAATACTGCCAGTACTGCGAGGACGCTGTATGATATCCACCGCATGTCCCTTCTCCACTTCTGTACTGTATTGACTGTTGCCGACATATGCCAGGACCTCGAAACTCTCGTTATCGATTACCAGCGCAGCCAGATTATGAATAGCATTTAATTCCAGTTGGCTGGCATGCTGCCTGGTGACCTGTTCAACGTTTTTCTGAATACTTGCATCGACGGTTGTCTTTAGACGTGGCAAGTGACTGGCCTGCATCAGCGTATCGAGTAAATGCGGCGCATAGTGCGGCAGGGGTTTGGGTTTTTCTGGCAGCGGCTCCAGTAACGCTAATTTAAGCTCTATATCCGTTATTACATCGCGCTCATGCAGCACGCTTAATAAGCGATCACGCTTTTGTTTAAGGGCTGTGCGATTTTTGCCAGGGTGGATCAACGCCGGACTGTTCGGCAATACCGCCAGAGTCGCACTTTCAGCCCAGGAGAGATGTGCCGGTTTACGTCCAAAGTAACGCCAGCTTGCGGCCTCAAGACCAATCACGTTACCCCCATAAGGTGCATTGGAGGCATGCAGGATTAAAATCTCTTCTTTGCTTAAGGCCAGCTCCAGGCGAGTCGCCTGGATTACTTCTTTAAATTTTTCGTAGAGGGTGCGTGGTGGATTGTCCTTGGCCAGACGGATCACCTGCATGGTAATCGTACTGCCACCACTCACCGTGCGCCATTGAGTAATATTAAGATAAAGTGCACGCAACATCGCCAGAGGATCGACGCCCGGATGATAATAAAAACGCCTGTCTTCAAAGTGAAGAATCGCCTGTTTATACTTTTCCGGAATTGTTTGAATATCGGGAAAGCGCCACTGATCATCTTTGGCAATGTGTGCTGCCAACAATTGATGATTACGATCCAGCATAATCGTAGAGCGCGGTTTATCAAATAACGGCTCGGGGAGACATTGCCAGTAAAAAATACCGGCAATGACAAACGATATAAAAAGTACATGTCGCTTTAACATTGTCCCTCTGCCCTGTTAACGACGATTACTTAACAACCTCTACCCATTTGCCTTTACTACGCGCATTCTTGCTGGCATCGTACATCGCCTCGACGTGAATGCCCGGTAAGTAATAACGTCCCAGGAAAGAGGCGTTCAGCTGTACCTTGAAGGTCTTCTCTTCACCGCGCTTCAAGTTGAAATAGGTATAAACCCGATCATCCCGGATATCCTGATAATCAATCTCCGCCAGGCTATCGTTCTCACCTTCGCTCATACGTGGATTATGAATCTGCCAGCCTGATGGCACGATATGGCTCAGGGCAAGATTCTCCAGCTTGAAATCACTATGATTTCTGATGCGGATACTGGCAATGATATCCGTCCCCTGGCGTAACCGCGTAATATCAGCGCGGTCACCGTCCAGGTCGGTATACCTGACCTGCATACCAATCCCGTTGCGACTGCTACGCTCTTCGCCGGCACGCGGAATCCCTGCGACCGTCACTGTGCCGTATAAAACTCGCTCGCTGGTATTGGTTAGCGTGACCTTTTCACCCGCATCGGGGAAATTATCCAGGACCTGCAGATAGACAGGTTTGTTGACATTGACTTTGCTTTGTTGTCCTGAACCCACAACCTGGTTGAAGGTGAGTGTTGCACCTTCAACGCCCTTACCAACGAAGTGTCCCATGGCAATCAATGAGAACGCGATGCTCTGTGTGCTATACCAACGATCTGCAGATAGTTCTCTGGCGATCTCATCGGCAAGCGGCTTGGCCTCATCGTAACGCTGCAGCAGGGCAAGGCTCTCGAGGATGATGGCCTTGTCACGCAGTTGCGAGCCAAAGGTCGCCCCGGCAATGCGATAGTCCGCTACCTGCAGGTTCGCTTCACGCACCAGTTCACTGGCAACATCGGCCAGTCCCATTTTCTGATAAGCCGCGGCCAGTAACCAACGTGCTGTGTTGGTTAAGTTTGAAGATTCACGTAAGCGATTCATCGCACCCAGCTCAGGGCGATTGGCCACGGCCAGGGTGTATAAGCGATAGGCCTGATCCAGTGAAGAACGCTCGGAGCCGGTTACCCAGGAACTGGCCATCGATTTTTGATAATTGATCCAGTTGGCCAACAACTGGGGTGGCACGTAATAACCCAACTGATCCGCCTCGACCAGGAAGTGGCCGGCATAACTGTTTGACCAGCTGTTATAGTAACTGTTCCCACCCGGCCAGTAATTAAAGCCCCCATTCATCTGTTGATAACCCTGAATCTTCTGAATCGCGACATCTACGTGCTTCTGAATCTTCTCTTTTTGCTCGGGGGTTAATTTCATGACATTGCCCAAAAACAACTGAGGGAAAATGGCAGAGGTGGTTTGTTCCAGGCAACCATGAGGATAGCGAATCAAATACTGTAGTCGACCTTGCAGGTTCAACGGTGGTATCGCTGACATTTCAAGGCTGACTTTGTTGGTGCCGCCGATACCATGCGGTTTGACTGTCACGGTCCATGACTCACCGGGCTGAATGGCCTTCGTCTGGCTGCGGGTCGTCTGGGCATTGGGACTGCGTACATCAATATGCACTTCAGACTGCGCAACATGCTCACCACTGGTGGCGATAAACTTCATATATCCCTTGCCCAGTCTGTCCGCCACTTTCACATTGATAAAGCCGATTTGCTCACCCTGACCATCAAAGCGAATATGGGTGCTGGCTTCGCCCATGATCTGGAAATGTCCATCCGTTTCCAGTTTTAGCTGCACCTCCTTGATCGCATCATTCATTGAGAAGATCGAGACGGGAACCCGTAACGATTCAGCCGGACCCAGCACCCGGGGTAAGGTGGCCAGCAAACCCAGCGGCTGACGGACATAGACTGATTGATCCGCTTTACCATAGGCACCGTTATCACCGGCCACTAACATGACCCTGACCTGACCCAGGTACTGTGGAATCTTGAGTTGGTGGGTCTTTGTCTTTCCTGCTTCCAGCTGGAAGGGCCCGAGGAATTTCACTACTGGCGGGAAACGACGTTTTTTCTTTTCCTTTTCATCTTCACCGGCATCGGCATCGCCACCCAGGGATAATAATCGTTCCAGTTCACCACCATAGGCACCGGTCACATCATCAAACAGGTCCCAGGTTTTGACACCCAGGGCTTCTTTTTTATAGAAGTAGCCATGTAAATTTGGCGTCCTGAAATTGGTGAGTCCCAGCAGGCCTTCATCAACCACAGCAATGGTATAGGTCATGGGCTTGCCATTGGTTTCCTTTACACCAATCTCAACTTGCGTTTCCGGTTTCCATTCTTCCGTCACGCTGAGCTGGGGCGCCAGTTTTGTTTCAGGGTCTTCGACCAACAACGGCGTAATACCAAACAGGCGAATCGGTCGGTCGTTGTCTTTATTGGCATGCGGTTGAATCAGGGAAACAGAGACATAGACATTGGGACTCATCGCCTCGGTAAGTTTGATCGGAAAAGTTGTGTTGCCTTTACTGACCTCCACCCATTGCTGGCTGATCAGACGTGAGCCATTTTCAATCGTCACCAGGGCACGGCCCTGTGAGGTTTCCGGTAACTTGATCGTCGCGGTTTCACCAACCCGATAGCGGGGTTTATCTGCAGAGAAACTCAGCACGCTGGCACCAATACCTTTTTGCTCACGCGCCTTGCCTGCCCAG
Organism: Thioalkalispiraceae bacterium; assembly: GCA_050117915.1. Lineage (GTDB taxonomy): Bacteria > Pseudomonadota > Gammaproteobacteria > UBA6429 > Thiohalophilaceae > SZUA-24. The sequence goes on from JASFLV010000154.1 coordinate 5,065, forward strand.
GCGGGCCAGTCGATATAGAATACCTGCCCGGTACAATGATTCCCTTTAATATCGCAGGCACGGATCATATAACGACCCCATTGCGGATATTTAATCTCGAACTCCCACTCACCGCGACCATCTGTGGTTGTAATGGTACTTTGCTGAATATGCTGGTTGTAATAGGAGCTGGCATACTGTGCCAGGTTATCGCCGGACTGGTCCCACCACCACTTCCAGTTCACCTTATAAAGCGTCACCCGTACCTGGTCGATGGAAACCGGCTTACCCATTGCGTCCAGACTGGCTATCTCAACTTTATGCTTCACGTCAGTCAACAACATATTTCTTGCTGCGTCACCTTTGGGAAGCTTGATCCCGACATAATTTTCGTATGGATGATAATCCACCCGTGTGTTATGGCTGCTAAACGCGCCGCCGGATTCAAACACGCGGGTATTAAAACTCGCCTTTAGCATGCCCGGTGGAGGTGAAGCAGGTTTTAAGTCTGCGCTAAACCTGGCATGACCCTGATCATCCAGCTCACCTTCGAATATCACCAGTTTTTCGGGATTGAACTGCCGCGCCGGATCATCAAAACGATAATCCTGGTTACGAGTGAAGCGTGTCTTGCTCGGGATCAAGCGCACCGCCACGTCACTTTTCAAACCTGCCGCGATCGCCCCATGTAACCACTGGCTGGATAAATCGATGTCCAGGGGCATAGCCTGTTGGTATAGCGCCTCGGCGGGAAACTCCAGATCGATCTTGAGCCGGTTAGGGACCACAGTCTCGACTTTTATATTTTTACTGAACTGATTACCCCCCAGGATTGCCTTGGCCTTCCAGGTTCCGGTCTCCGCCTGTTCCGAGGTAGTGAACTTGAATGTATAAAAATCTCCCACAGGTTTGTTATTCGTTTTAGTTTCAACCAGCTGTCCCCTGGCGTTATAGAGTTCCATGCTAACTGGGTGTTGCTGCGGGATTTTGTCCTGTTTATCTTCGAGGACAAAGGTTAAATAGATATCATCACCCGGACGCCAGACCCCGCGTTCTCCATAAATGTAACCTTTGATCCCTGAGCGGACTTTTTCACCACCTACATCAAAATGACTGGTGGGTAAGGCGCTGCCCACGCTCAGCTTGAGATAACCAACCTGGTCGCCTTTACGGGCAATTAAATAGAAAGGACGCCCTGAAAGATCTGCCTCGGCAAAACCCTTCGCATCCGTAGTGACGGTTTCAAGCTTCTGGTTTTGAAAGTTGCGTAGTTCAATTTCGACATCACTGAGTGGCTCTGAACTACTCAAATCTGTTGCCACCAGGTTGACATGATTGCCTTCACCGCGCTTGGCCAATAAGCCAATATTCGAGGCCATAAAATTACGCGCCGCGGTGGTCATACTGGTCTGAAATTTGTAATACGCGTCTTTACAGGGATTATCCCGATTCGACCATTCCTGGTAATAATTCTGGTTGTAGTATTGTTCGGCATAATCCCAGTTACTGGATTGTCGAACATCTGCCTCTTCATAATTCACTGGCTCAGCGAGTTTTTTCACCGGCACCGCATTGTCGTCTTCACTACAGCTATAGGTTGAATTGCCGCGGTCAATCGCCAGGCTTAACTGGAACAGGGCACCGGGATGACTTTTGAGTAACTCGGTGGCATCCAGCGAGAAACGATTCCATGTGTCCGGTTTTGCAGCATCCAGCTTGATAGTTTTACGCCATAAATAACGGCCAACCCGATGCAGGTTACTTGAGCCATCCATCTGGTTCTCCTGCAGAAACTGGCCAATATTGTTTTCATAAATGATCATCGCCGTGACTTGTACAGAATGGACATTCACCGCCTCAAAAGGAATGGCCAGTACCTGGTTCTCCGGCAGGATCACACCCTTACCAGCAAAGCGCACCTGCGGTTTCTGACTAGTAAACACAACATTCCGTGTTATCTGTTCACCGAGTTTGTTTCCGGTTGTACTCTTGATTGCACTATCCAGGCTGACCGATACCTCACCAGTAATGCCGCTTGAAGGAAATACCTTTAAGATACTGCCCTCCACCTGTGTACGAAACTGGGTGGATTTGCCCTGGACAA
>JASFLV010000155.1:0-7131 GCA_050117915.1 Thioalkalispiraceae bacterium
GTTTGGCTATATGCGCGCACTGTGGGGCCATTTTCGGAAGTTGAGGCTGAAAATGACATGATGGATCCAGTTCGGAAAAGGTGGTTTTTCAGTGAAAAAGGTGGATTATACTCCTATACTCGGTTTTATCTGGGGCATGAGCTATTGTTAAATGCAGGGAGCTAATTATGTATATCGCTAATTTACCAGCTAAACATCATCGCGTATTAACCTGGCTATTTTTTTCAATAATAATATTGTTCAGCTGTGCACAGCCTGTCTCAGCGGAGGAAGTCAAGGAGAAGTATAACAATCTGACCGTTAACGCAAATCTTGAACTCGCCGAGGGCAAGCAGATGCAGGATGGGGTGATACTCCTGACACATGGATTACTAATGCACAACGGTATGGAAATCATCAAGACCATGCAGGCACTGTTCAAGGCGCACGGCTATAATTCGCTGGCCATTAATTACAGCCTGAACATTGATGACCGGCATGGTCCGATAGACTGTAACGCACCCCACCATCATAGTCGTCAAAAATCACTGGATGAGATTGGCTTCTGGCTGGCGTGGCTTAAGGAAAAAAATGTGCGTAAAATCATCCTGGCCGGTCATTCATCCGGCGCGAATGATATTGCTGAATACCATAGTCACAATCCGGACCCCTTGATTACACATCTTTTGATGATTACACCGGCCACTTCGGATCATGCCATGAATACACCGGCTGGCTACCGTTCCCGATACCATAAAGATGTAAACAAAATTCTGGCTGATGCGCAAAAACTGGTTGATGCTGGACGTGATGAAGAGATCATGCCCAAAACGGATTTTCTGTTTTGTCCTGCCGCACCAGTCAGCGCTGCGACTTTTATATCCTATTATGGCGGATATAATTCAGTTCGCTTGCTGCCCACACAGTTACAACATATACAAATCCCGACCATATTTATTGCAGCCGGAGCGGATAATATATCTGCAGATATGTCGGCGATAGTCAAACCGTATGTCGATGGAAAGCGAATTCAACTTGTAACAATCGACGGTGCATCACATTTTTTGCGTGATCTGTTTCTTGAAGATGCGGTGGATGCGATGGTCAGTTTTTTGCAAAAATAAAATTCTGCAAACTGTTACCACTGTGGCAGGCCAGCTGCCTCGAGACCCTGTTCCAGTCGGTTGATATCTTCGTCATTCGCAAAGACCCATGGATTGTTATACATGAAATGTGCAGCTGGCATTGATGTTAATAGCGGTAACTGGCATGTTTTTCTGAGCCGGTTTGCCTGCTTGAGTCTAAGCGTAGCCTTTTCATGTTGACCAAGATGGCCATAAGCTGCAATCAGGTGAATATAATAAATATGATTTTCTGGACTACCAGCGCTGGCCTGTTCAAGCGCCGCAATCGCTTTTGCGTATTGCCCAGTATTGAAATTAATCAACCCAAGTATGTACAGAAATTCAGGCGGGTAGCGTGGATTTAATTCCATTGCCCTGTCGATACTGGCCTGTGCTTCTTGAGGTTTACCGGCAAACACCAGAGCTTTTGCGAGCACCGCGTGGCCAATGGGATTATGCGGCGCCAGTTCAATGGCATTATGCGCTTCGCTGATAGCTTCATCAAAACGGCGATTCATTATTAACATCTCGGTTGATACCTGGTAGGCGAGTGGCGTGGGGTGTTTCATTGCGTTCTGTAAAGAACGGTTGGCAAGCTGCCAAGTGCGTGGTAACGGTGCAGTATCGGTAACGATGTGCCAGGAGCGTTGCCAGGTGTTCAGGTAAACCGAGGCGAGTGCTGCATGGGCCTGCCCGTAGTCCGGGTCCAGCAGGGTTGCGCGTTTGAATAATGCAATCGCCGCCTTGTAGGAAGCCGGGGTATTCTCCCGCATTTTCTTCCATCCATCATTGAAAGCAGTTTGTGCTTCAATGTCTGTTGTACCGGCATAGTCTCTATTATCAGTAGCGGTGTCTCCTGAGATATTCAATCGTGGACTGAATATGTACCAGGCAGCCAGTAATGCCAGCAGCAGTAAAAGTATCGATACGGCTGCGACCAGGCGATAACTGGTTGGCTGCTGAACAACGGCAGACGATTTTTCGATGCCTGTGACTGGTACAGATTGAACTGTATCTGTTAGCGGTTCGGCAACAATCGGCGTTGCGGGTTGATCGGTAGATTCGGGCTCGATCTTGATCGGTGCAATCAGTGAATAACCGCGTTTCGGGATGGTTTTGATGACCGGTTCATCCGAGTCTTCGATCTGGAAGGCTTTGCGTAACTTAACGATGGTCGTAGTCAGTGCATCATACGAGACCACCCGGCCACGCCAGACATTATCTTCGAGTTCTTCACGTGATATCACCTGGCCGGGGCGTTCAGCAAAATAGATCAGCACATCCATGACCTTTGGCTCAACTTTCACGATGCGATCGCCGAGCTGGATCTGACACTGGGATGGATCGACCCGCCAGTCCCCTACCCGGAATGCATTGCCTGATTTTCCCGCTTGCAGTTTGTCCACCTGCTTTCGCTTCCTTTGCCGGCCGGTACAGAAATAACGTATTGATTTTATTAGGAGCTATATAAAAACCCGAAATCCTACGGAAAAAGATCATAACTAATCCGCCTGATTTTCCTAGATTTGAGCTGCAGGTACAACGCTATCGGGCAAAAGTTTGAAGTCAAATTCAAGAAGATCCTTAATACGGAGGTTCTGAAAATGAAGAAAATGACTAAAGTACTGACATTCATAATATCCTTTTTGTTGGTATCCACGGTAATGGCCAGCGATCGGGAAAAGGAGCAACAGTGGGCCAGTCAGGTGATCGAGTTTCTGGTTGACGGTGAGCCCGTCTGGTTACGTGTCGACGAGCAGGAATTTCTCGGAATTTATACCGCTGCAACCAGGCCGGACAGGAAAGCGGCTGTGATCCTGATCCACGGTGGTGGTCTACATCCTGACTGGCCGCAGGTTATCCAACCATTAAGAACGTCATTACCCAACAGGGGTTTTGCAACACTGTCACTACAAATGCCAGTGCTGCCGGAAGATGCCAGCCATGTGGACTATGTGCCACTGTTCAGCGCAGTACCTGCACGCCTGCAGGCCGGACTTGACTACCTGGCAGAAAAGAATATCAGGCGGGTCATTCTGGTGGGTCAGAGTCTTGGCAGTAACATGGCCAGTGACTTTCTGGCGCATCATCATGATGAGCGGATTAAGGGTTTCATCGGCATCAATATGTCAGCACAACCACAGCCTGCAAAATTACAGGTACTGGATAATGTTGTCGCATTATTAAAAATGAAAGTACCGGTGCTCGATATTTATGGATCGCAAAGCATCGAACCGGTACTGAATTCCGTCGATCGGCGTGCCTATGTGATCTACCAGATGGACTACCTTAATTCTCGTCAGGTTGAGATCAGTGGTGCGAACCAGCAGTTCCAGGGTTTTGAAGATCAGTTGCTGGAATCCATCGTTAGCTGGATCACGGAACATACCGGCGTCAAACAACGGGCGCATGCCAGAAGCTCAATGTGAGCGGAGTTAGTAGTAACTTTTAACCAATAAACTGCGAGGAGTAATGTTATGTCTATTTTTACTAAAAAGATTTTTGTAGCACTTACACTTTTAATTGGTTCAACATCGGCATTTGCAACAATTAAAGGTGAAACAGTCATCTATCATTCAGATAACACAGTACTGAAAGGTTACATCGCATACGATACTTCAATTACAGGCAAACGACCTGGAGTGATTATCGTGCCGGACTGGTGGGGAGTCGGTGATTTTGCACGTGATCGTGCGAAAGCACTGGCGAGCCAGGGTTATACGGCGATGGTGATGGATATGTATGGAGATGGTATATATACTGATATAGCAACAGAGGCCAGTCACCTGATGAGACAGTTTACATCTAATCCAGAAGTGATGAAATCTCGTTTCATGGCTACACGTGCTGTTCTAAGCAGGCATAAAACTGTTGATAACAACCGTATTGCAGCAATTGGTTATTCACTTGGCGGACTGGTAGTGTTGAACATGACACGTGAAGGTGTCAATCTCGATGCAGTCGCCAGCATATGGGGTGTGATTGATAAACCGGCCACGCCTGCAAAACGAGACAGTATAAAAACAAAAGTTCTCGTGTTAAATCCAGCTAAGGATAGCTGGGCTCCGGCAGAGGCACTCGATGCCTTAAAGCACGAAATGAAAAATGCGGGTGCTGAATTCAAAATTATCACCTACCCTGACACGGTACACGCATTTAGTAGACCCGATGCAGATATCAAGGCAGCGAAGAATAATCTTCCGATAAAATATGATGCGAAGGTAGATAAGGAATCATGGAATGAACTTACGGCGTTTCTTGAAATTGCCTTTAAATAGAAAGCAGAATATGGCATTTTGATACTCAATAAAAAAAGGGTTACTTTCGTAACCCTTTTTTTACTTGAATAAATTGGCGTCCCCAAGGGGAGTACTCGGCGCGTCCATGCGCCTCGCCCTTCGGGCCATCCTCGCTTCGCTCGGATGTTCCGTTTTGTTCCCGACAAAACGGTCGAACCCAAGACTAACGTTCGACGCCTGTGAAAAACACACAAACATAAAAAAAGACCCGTAAAGGGTCTTCTTTTATGTTTGGCGTCCCCAAGGGGGCCGCTCTCGGCCATCCCTGGCCTTCGCGGCATTTGTGCATCCTGCACATCAGTCGAGCTGATCTAGCGGGGTTCGACTCAATTAAAAACCGATAAATAAAAAAGGCGGGCTACGAAAACCGTAACCCGCCTTTTTCATTTATATGGCGTCCCCAAGGGGAGTCGAACCCCTGTTACCGCCGTGAAAGGGCGGTGTCCTAGGCCTCTAGACGATGGGGACGTGTAAAGCGTTTGCCTAGGGTGTACAAAACTTTATTTTGATTCGTCTTTGTTATGTTGGGTGGGTGCTGACAGTTGTGTCGCGACCGTGCCTGTTAACAATAAAACAAATCCAACCGGTACCAGACCGATAAAAAACTTGGCCAGGTTATCACTGTCCATAAACATGGCGGTGAAACCGACGATCATACCGATGACAGTCAGGGCAATGCCTATGTATATAGTGACTTTACCGACCCGATGCATATGTCATCTCATGTCTTGCCAGTGGTGAGCAATGCTAACCTCCGGCAGGTCTTCCTTGGTGGAGCTAGGCGGGATCGAACCGCCGACCTCTTGCATGCCATGCAAGCGCTCTCCCAGCTGAGCTATAGCCCCGAATGGAAGCCGCGCACTTTACTGAAGTCGCGCGGCCATGTCAATCTTTCATTTACCGATCTATAGCTTTTTTTGACTATAAATCAATGACTTGTACTAGTCACTTTTGGGCAATTTTTGCCCAGGTATCCCTTAATGTAACGGTACGGTTATACACCGGCATCTGGCCATGAACATGCATTTCGTCGAGGCAAAAATAGCCTTCGCGCTCAAACTGGAATTGGGCGCCGGGCTGCGCTTCGGCCAGACTGGGCTCAAGATAACAGCCCGTCAGGGTCAACAGTGAGTCAGGATTCAGGTATTCGAGAAAATCCTTGCCCGCTCCGGCGGCATCCGGACTAGGGTGGCTGAACAGACGGTCGTAGAGACGCACTTCGGCCTCGATCGCATGCGGCGCCGAGACCCAATGTATCACCCCCTTCACCTTGCGCCCTTCCGGGTTCTTGCCGAGGGTAGCCGGGTCGACACTGCAACGCAGTTCGATGACATTGCCATGGCCGTCCTTGATGATTTCTTCACATTTGATCACGTAACTGCCCCGTAACCGGACTTCGCCATCGGGAACCAGGCGCTTGAACTTCTTTGGCGGCACTTCTTCGAAGTCACTGCGATCGATATACAGTTCCCGGCTGAACGGGATCTTGCGTTTACCCAGTTCTTCTTTTTGCGGGTGGTTGGCCACTTCCAGCTCTTCCACCTGCCCTTGCGGATAATTGGTTAAGGTCACTTTTAACGGTTGCAGCACCGCCATACGCCGCAAGGCATTTTCGTTCAGGTCACTGCGAATGCAATCTTCCAGCACCCCCATTTCCACTGTGTTATCCGACTTGGTGACGCCGATTCGCCGGGTAAACTCCCGAATGGATGCGGGACTAAAACCACGACGTCGCAGTCCGGCAATAGTTGGCATGCGCGGGTCATCCCAGCCCTCGACATGGCCCTCTGCCACCAGTTGCGTCAGTTTGCGCTTACTCATCACCGTGTATTCCAGGTTCAGGCGGGAGAATTCGATCTGTTGCGGATGACAGGGCACATCGAGCTGATCCAGGAACCAGTCATACAAGGGACGATGATCTTCAAACTCCAGGGTGCATAGGGAATGGGTAATGCCTTCCAGTGCATCGGAGAGGCAGTGGGTATAGTCATACATGGGGTAGATCGCCCACTCGGTGCCGGTCTGGTGATGCACGGCACCGCGCCGGATACGATAAATGGTCGGGTCGCGCAGGTTGATATTGGGCGACGCCATGTCAATCCTGGCACGCAACACCCGCGAACCATCTTCGAACTCCCCGTTTTTCATGCGTTCAAACAGGTCCAGGTTTTCCTCGATACTGCGATCCCGGTGCGGGCTGTTTTTCCCTGGCTCTTTCAAGGTACCGCGGTATTCGCGAATTTGTTCAGCAGACAGATCATCAACATACGCCTTTCCCTGTTTGATCAATGCCACCGCAAAAGCGTATAACTTCTCGAAGTAATCGGAGGCATAAAACTGCGCGGTCCAGGTAAAGCCAAGCCACTCTACGTCTTTCTTGATCGCCTCGACGAACTCGATGTTTTCCTTGTGTGGGTTGGTATCATCAAAACGCAGATTACAGGTACCGTTATAGTCTTCGGCGATACCAAAATTCAGGCAAATCGACTTGGCATGGCCGATATGTAAATAACCATTCGGCTCAGGCGGAAAACGGGTGGCGACTTTACCGTCGTTTTTGCCCGCGGCCAGATCCTTGTCGATGATTTGACGAATAAAATTCGTTGGAGTTTCTGTTTCTTTATCGCTCACGCTTTATTTTCCGTTTCATGTTGCGCTACATAGTCGAGGGCTTTATCGATACGGCGTAAGGTCCGTTCTTTACCTAACAGATAGATGATAGTATCAAT
>JASFLV010000156.1:0-7120 GCA_050117915.1 Thioalkalispiraceae bacterium
GCGCCTGGCTGCATTTATCCGTTCTTTACGATTTTCATCGGTGGGATCACCTTTGAGGACATCGGGAATAAGTTCTGGACAGCTACGAATGGTCTGCCATTCTTCTTTATCTTTGCTCACATAGTCATTCAGACTGTAGCGACCCAGCAGGATCGATTGTTGTATTTGCCCACCCGGGAAGGGGCCTGTTACCTTATTTTGACTACGGATGTACCAATACATGATATTTGTGGCTATAAGCCCTCAACTCAGAAGAAACATGGACGCTAGCTATATTATTAGTATCATATTTCGGCCAAACATTCGTTAAGTTGAGGGGAATCAGTCGCGATCATGGAGATAAAAGGTCCAACCGGGTCTATTCCCGTCGACACTGAACCAACCCAGGTTCAACCTGGAACGGCAAGCCGCGAATCACGTAATGCATCCGCAGCTCCGTCCCAGTCCGTGCTGATAAAATTAAGCCCAAATTTGTTCAAATTAGGCCAGGTTCTGAGTGTTACTGTTGCCAGGGTTGAGCAAAATGCCTTGCTATTGATGCTACAGGACAAAATTACCGATCGGAACGGTAACCCAATCAATCTACAATTACGTGCACCCAAGGTTGCTGACGTAGAACCCGGACAACGTTTGCAGGTCCAGGTCACTGACCTCAAACAAAATATTCCGACTCTGAAGATTATCGACAGTCAACGTCCAGCTATGGTGCTGTCAGATTTAATAAGCCAGGCACAGACAAAACAACAGCCTTTACAACAAATGCTTAATAACCTTGTCCAGATTCGGTCAACAGATAGTTTACTTGCTGGATTACCTAAAGCTGTCACTGAAAGAATAGACTCTTTATGGCGTGCCCTGCCTGAACAAAATCAGTTACAGCGGCCTGACAATGTCAAGCAGGCTATCCAATATGCCGGGCCCTTCCTTGAGTCACAACTATTAAAGATGGGCGAAGGATCGACCCGCTTTTTTCCTGCACGCGATACCAAGAATAATTTATTACGACTGGCAGAGGCCCTGCGCCAGCAAAATAGTCTAAGTCTCAGTCGAGAAAATGCCGCAACAACTACCACGACGAACACAACAGCACAACCGACCACAACCAGTAAACCCCTGTCACCACAGGCGCCAAACAACCTCGCCGGAACAGCACAACTAATCACAGAAAACAAAGGCCCAGCTGTCCCCAGAGTCGATCCGAATATTCCAAATCCTTCAGTACGACAAGCAACCAACTTTGTAAACCTGAATACTAATCAAATAATTGAGTTATTGACCCAACAGACAGAAGGCAGTTTACAACGCACTCTTACCCAACAACTGCATATGCTCAATACCGATAACATACGCCAGCAACTGGTATTTGAACTGCCCATCAGGCATGGTAATAATGTTGATGTTTTTGATATGCGCATTCATCCCGACCAGGGTGGCAGTCAACAACAGGAAGCTGAGCAGGCACGCCCATGGACAATCATGATGGCATTTGATCTGGAAGGATTGGGACCGGTGCGTGCACAAATCAGCCTGGTAAATGATCGTATCTCAACTCATTGGTGGGCTGAGCAACAACTCACTGTTGAATTATTCCAACAGCATATGGCGACGCTGCAGGACAGGCTTAGCCATGTTGGGCTTGAGGTTGAAAAAGTCCAATGTCAATGCGGGGTGCCCCAGCTATCTACTCAGCAAGAACAAAAGACACATTATTCGGATATCAACCTGGATGAAGAAGTATGACTGAATTTGAACAACAACGTACCGTTACCCTGGCCGTGGCTTTACACTATGATGAAGTGAATGCGCCCACGGTATCCGCAAAAGGCCAGGACGAACTGGCACAAAAAATCTATGAGATCGCAAAACATCATGATGTGCCTTTGCAGGAAAATCGAGAGTTAGTAAAACTGTTATCTAAGATTGAACTTGGCGAACAAATCCCTGAAGCACTTTATCTGGCGGTAGCAGAGATCATTGCGTTTGCGTATTATTTGAAAGGTAAAGTACCAAAACAGCCTTGAATTAAATGATTAACTCGCTTCTTCCAATCTGTTCATCATTTTGATCAATTCTGCTTCATTTTTACTAATCCCACACAGGGAAGAGATTTCATCTATCTCTTTACCCTGCTGGGCAAGGTGCTTTGCATGATCATAGGGTTGATTAGCTGATTCATATAGTTCTACAACTGGCGCCTTTTTTTCCGCTTTGATCGCCAGTTTACGTTGACCACGCTCCACTTCAAGTAAGCGGCTGCCTACCCCAAGTGATGAAGTTGTTAGCGCACGCAAGTCATTACGTGCCTGTCTGAGTTCTCTTTCGAGTTGTTTGATTTTTCCATGACTGCGACGATTGACCAGTAAGGTAACCAGCAAAATAACCGCAGACAGGGCCACAAGGATGGAAACGGGTTCCAGCAACATCGATAGTTGATTTAAAATGTTATCTGTCATTATGCATACTCGTCTATATGTTTACTATCACCCGGGTCATCACTGTCATTCTTATTCTGGTTTTTCTGATTGGAATCCTGTTGCTTTTTCTTATCCGCAGGAGAGATCTTCGGCTGCCTGGGCCAATTGATAGGGTTCGTAGGTCTTACGTTTCCTATTTCTGCCATCAGCTCCCGGCAAGTTGACACCTACAATGATGCCACCTCCTGCCACTCCTCATCAGATAACAATTTGTCTACATCAACCAGTATCAATAATTCTTCGGTCTGATTAGAAACACCCTGGATATACTTAGAGCTTTCATCAGTCCCAACATTAGGTGCAGTTTCAATTTCACTGGTACGTAAATCCACCACTTCCGCGACACTGTCTACCAGGATACCCACTACGTTATCACCCGCTTCGATGATCACTATACGGGTCGAATCGTCGGCTTCCTTATCCGGTAAGCCAAAGCGCTTGCGTGAATCAATCACAGTTACCACATTACCACGCAGGTTGATAATGCCCATTACGTAATGAGGGGCACCAGGGACCGGTGCAACTTCCGTCATGCGCAGAACTTCCTGTACCTGCATCACCTTGATGCCATATTTCTCATTCTCCAGATAGAAAGTGACCCATTGGGTAATGGCGTCATCGGCATTTTCAGCAGCTTGGTTCATTGCTAATTCTCCTGTGGGGTATTCCTAACTATTTACCTAAATCGGCACTGATTCCAGGTGCCAATTTCCAGTCACTTTCAGCCTACTCAGGTGAAAGTTGCATATCTTGTGCCAAAATGGGGTTGCTGATTCAGCTCGCTACACGTATGAGGCGAGAGGCATAAAGGACGTAAAAAAAGCAGTGTCTATTAAAGTAAATGCGATTTGGCTTCCTTGATGACACAGTCAGCACCATTTCAGGAGTTTAATCGGCATTATTCGCGAAAATCTTGAATCGGTGCCCGACTTGCAAGTAAGTCAGCAAAGGCATTAGCGTCGATTAAGGCACACATGTGGTCAACTACCGTACCCGCCAACCATCGACGTTGGGTCCGCTGAGTGCGCCAGCGAACCGAATCCGGGCTCAGGGTTATCACCTCATTGACTTCATCGCAGGCCAGACCATACTGGCAATCCTGGATCATAACCACACGGCTAATACGCTCTTTAGGGTCGTCCCCGGCCAATAATTTAAGTTTGTCCGGCGGCAACACAAAACGTGCGGTATCCACCAACGGAACCGTTCTTTCCAGGTGATGCATTAAACCAAGATAAAAATCTGCATGACCAGGCATTTCAGTCACACTCGATAAGTCACATTCCACCACGCCGTTCAGTTCAACTAATGGCACCGCGAGCGTCAGACCTGCGACTTTGAACAACATGACCTGAAACTCTGATTCTGCCCACTCAGGTTTGCCGGCAGGCACCTCGCGCGACTCAGTCTCGGCCTTTGCCTCCAGCTTTGCCTTTTCGACAAGCACCTCATTTTCCAGGGGACTTATTTTGTCCGGCTCAACAACCGTCTGTTCAGAGACAGGTGCTCTTTCTTTAATGCCGGGAGATGGGGCAACCGGTGGTAGCGATTCGAAAATGCGTGTATCCACTTTTTCCCGTGTTTGATGATCGGGTATCTGCTCAGATAAAGTCATTGCTGGATTGACTGCTGGCTCCGGTGCAGCTCGATGAGCATCGTCAACTCGCTTCTTCTGACCTTTATCGTCAGCAATCGAAGGTAATGGATTAATTTCCTGTTGACTTAGCTCATCCTGTGATTTGCTCTGCTGTTGCTTCTCGTTTTCCTCATAGGCTTCGACGTCACGCATCAGTGACTCAAAGAATGAATCCAGTGCCTGAGATTGATCAACAAGTTTGTTTGAACCTTTACCCATGCTCAATGCCCCATCGCAGATATTGATGTCACATTAACTGGTAGAATTAATTTATCCAGAAGTTCCAGGTAAGCTTTAGCGCCACGACTTGAAGCAGCAATATGCGTAATCGGTAACCCCCTACGGCTTGCTTCACGAAACTGGGTATCTACCGGGATCACGCCCTGCCAGATGTGTTCAGCGTAGGTCTCGCGCAACTGACGCAAACTTTCAATCGCGGCCCGGGTCCGTCGATCAAACATGGTGGGTAGTATCAGATAGTCCAATGGTTCTTTACGCGCGCGTAGGATCATATTCAAGGTATGTAGCATCCGCTCAAGCCCTTTGAGAGCCAAAAACTCTGTTTGCACGGGTACCAGCAATTTTGAGGCCGCTGCCAGGGCATTGACCATCAATATGCCAAGTAATGGTGGGCAATCTATTAAACAGAAATCAAATTCGTCTTTACATGCTTCGATTGCCTTTTTGATTACCAGGCCTTTTCCTTCCTGCGCGCCCAATTGACGATCCAGTGTTGCATTTGCAGTTGAAGCAGGTATCAGTTTGATACCTTCAACAGGCGTCTCTACCATCACTTGTTCAACAGGGAAGGCGGGTGTCTGGAACAAATGATAGACACTGGGGTCCTGGGTATCGGGATCCAGTTTAAAATAAGCACTCATCGAACCATGCGGATCCAGATCAACTAGCAATATCTTCTTACCATGTTTGCTCAAAGCGCCGGCAAGCGTAACAGCAGTGGTCGTTTTTCCCACACCACCTTTTTGATTTGCAATTGCCCAGACTTCCACTTTTCAATTATCCTGTTTATTTACAGTTACTCGGTTGGAACAGCATTGTTATCTTGCAGCGTTGTATTATCAATTGCAGCTGCACGTCGTGCATTTTTATCTGCAAGGATCAAGACTTTGACACGCCGATTCTTACGCCGTCCACTTATTGTATCGTTACTGGCAACCGGCCTGAATTCACCGAAACCAATCGCTGCCAGGTTTTCAGCCGGAATACCCTGTTTGGTGAACAAATGCACCACGCTCGCTGCCCTTGAAGCAGAAAGCTCCCAGTTACTGGGATAGACCGGGGTGCGAATCGGAAGGTCATCAGTATGACCTTCTACATCAATATGATTCGGTAATTTATATAAAATCTTTGCAAGTTTTTTCAGCGGCGTATACGCCTCTGGTTCCAGTTCAGCACTACCACTGGAAAACAGGATACTGGATTTTATTTCCACCTCGACCCATAATTTGTTATGTGTCACTTTAATTTCTTCCCGATCAATTAGCGGCTGTAAACTTTCTTTAACTCTTTCAGCAATCCTCGCCATCCTTGCTTTCTGGTTATCGACTTTAGGCGGTTCAACCCGGATCGGTTTGGGCACACCGGGGGTAGTTTGTTGTACCGGTGCCTGTGTAACCGGTTTGCCAATCTGGATCGGTTGGCTTGATTTTGGCGGCGTATTAAATGCAGCAACCAGGGTATCGGAGAGGACCCGGTATTTACCTTCATTAATCGACGAAATTGCATACATAACTACAAAGAACGCAAACAACAGAGTGACAAAGTCCGCGTAAGAAACAAGCCAGCGATCGACGTTTTCACTGGCTTCAACAGTGCGCTGTCGTCTATTTGATATCGGCTTACGCATTACCTGATAAACCCAAATAGTTTGGTCTCTATGTTTCTCGGATTTTCCCCTTCAGCGATCGCGACCACCCCTTCAACTATCATTTCACGAAATTGTGCTTGCATATGCACGATATTTTTCAGTTTGTTCGCTATTGGCAAGAAAACCAGGTTAGCCGCACCCACACCATAGACGGTAGCAACAAAGGCAACCGCGATCCCACTACCCAGTTTACTGGGATCAGATAGATTTCCCATGACCTGGATTAAACCGATAACCGCACCGATAATCCCTATGGTTGGGCTATACCCCCCCATACTTTCAAATATACGTGCACCTTGATTGTCACTATGTTCCTTTGTGTTGATCTCGACATCAAGAATTGCGCGAATGTTTTCCGGTTCAGAACCATCGACCAGTAACTGTAGCCCTTTCTTGGTAAATGGATCAGTCACTGACTCTTCGATATTTTCCAGGCCAAGCAAGCCTTCCTTACGTGCAATATTACTCCAGGAAACAATCCTTTCGATGACTTCTTCATTTTCAATTTTAGGCGGACTGAATGTCCAGAATAACATTCGCATACCACGTAAGAATGTCGACAATGGTGATTGCAACATAACCGCACCCAGTGTTCCGCCGAGCACGATCAAGATAGCCGGACCATTGACTAGTTGTCCAAGGTGGCCACCTTCAAGATACTGGCCAAACAGGATTGCAGTGATCCCGACAATAAGGCCAACGATACTTAATACGTCTATTCGTTTCATACTCTTTGTACAATACTCAGGCCAACATCAGTCAGACTCAATTCACGTTCAGATAGACCCGCTTCTGTCACAGCACAAGGCATGCCATATACCACACAGCTGGCCTTATCCTGGGCCCAAACGATAGATCCACCTTCTTTTAGTTCGCGTGAACCTTCACGTCCATCTGCTCCCATCCCGGTTAATATCACAGCCAACGTTTTGCCCGGAAAAACTTTCGCAACAGAAGAAAAAGTGATATCCACAGACGGTTTGTAGGTCTGATTTTGTTCTGCATCGAGAACTCTTATTTGAGGCTTATCTGCAGAACCTTCCACAAGCATTTGTTTACCACCTGGTGCCAGATAAGCATAGCCACTATGAAGTTGATCGCCATCGGCAGCCTCTTTAACTG
>JASFLV010000157.1:0-7069 GCA_050117915.1 Thioalkalispiraceae bacterium
CCAGATAGTAGATAATGATTAAACTATCACCCGGCGTTTCATATGGCAATCTGTAGCTGGATCTTAATGATGAGTGTTAATTGTCTGGGATCTGTTGCCGTAATTCGTCACGATCAAACCACCATTTGTCAGCAACGATGATTTCGAGCATTTTTGCCAGCTTGGGTAAAAAGATAGCTGGATCTTTAAGTTCCATACGTTCAATCCAGAATTCAAGCATCTCCTGATCAGTCACCTGGCTATGGCGTTTCGCGACAGTGGCGATCATCTGGGTTGCGAGAAACTTGAGACTCTCGGCCTTTTCACCTTCAGCGCGTAAATCAGCAATATAGTGAGCGGTAATTGCGGCAACTGCTGCACCATCAGAGTTATCCGGTGTTTCATCAATGATATGCTGTAACATGGCGATCGTCGTTGTGGGATTGACTGGGAAGGTAACTGACAACCAGATACCGTTTGCCAGTGCGATGATCGAATCATCGAGATCACATTGATACATCACATCACAGGCCTCTACGGCCTTTTGCCATTCAGCGTGCTTAAGAAAAACAGCAAAGCACGATTTTGCTTCTTGCCAGGCTTCCTGTTTTTGATCTAGCGCAAGATGATCAGACGCGATATCCAATAAAATGGTTTGACGGTCAAGTTCAGAGGCTTCAGCAGGTAAATTATCCAGCGTTTGTTGGTGTGATTTAAGCAGTGCCTCGGTATCCTTGCTTTCGATAACGTTAAAGGTTTCTTCGATGGCAACGCCAGTCGGTTCTTTGTTTTGATTACTCATGATGTATTAAAGATTTATCGGGTGATTAGAATGTACGGTCATTTTAAAGGGTTGAAGATGCCTTCGACAAGGCACCGCGGCTGGTAATTGGCGAGTTTTTAGTTATGCTTGGTTCAACAGGGAAAATCCAGTATGAAACAGTATTTATTCACCTACATTTTACTCGTGTTTTTTGTTGCTTCATTGCCGGTTCTTGCCTCTGGTGAGGCGGCGCCGTTTGCGGATGTCCACTTACACTTTAACTGGGATCAGGAAGAGGTGGTGTCCGCTGAAGAGGCGTTGGCAACGCTGGAAAGGCATAATGTACAACTTGCCGTTGCCTTTAGTACGCCTTCAGCCAATGCATTGAAATTGACTAAAATCAGCAAGGGCAAGGTGATTCCCTTTTTCTCACCTTATATTACCGGCCACAGCCGCAATAACTGGTATCACGATCAACGCGTATTAGTTCTTGCACGTAAAGGCCTCGAAGAGGGGACTTATAAAGGGATTGGTGAACTACATGTAATCTCCGGCTTAGGGCCGAGACGGGATAATAAAGTTTTTCAGGGTCTGCTAAGACTGGCTGCTGAATTTAATGTTCCTTTTAATATTCATACCGAGACCTCCAGTTATCTATTTTTAAAACCCATCTGCGAGCAACATCCAAAGGTGCGTTTTCTCTGGGCCCACGCGGGTGGTGTATTAGGACCGGAACATTCTGCAGGGATCATCAAGGCGTGTCCAAATGTCTGGATCGAACTCTCTGCCCGTGATCCCCATCATTATGGAGGCCTGGTTGATGGCGACGGCAAGTTGCGTGCTGGTTGGAAGGCTCTTTTGGAAAAGTATCCTGACCGTTTTATGGTGGGGACCGATCCGGTCTGGAAAGCCCACCAGGTGAATCGCTGGTATGAAGCAGATGAAGGCTGGAAACACTATGATAAATTTATTTCGTTTCACCGCAAATGGTTAAAAGAATTACCGGCAGATGTTGAAGAAAAGATTCGCCTTGAAAATGCGCTGGCGTTTTTTAGATCCAATTGATTGCAACTATTTGCGCATGGCCTGGGTAAAGATGACTTCCACATCCAGCCAGATCCCTTCTTCAGTTTTAAGTTCAGCAACTTGTTGCAGGTGCTTGTTACGTAATTCTAATTGTTGAAAGTCATTTAGATTGGCGAGGATACCACGAAAGCCACTACTCTCAATGATGTGCCACCATTCATGTTCATTGTTAAGGTAAACGCCATGTTGTTTATGGGTTACTTTTTTGTTTTCGTAAAGCGCGTCATCAAGTAGAGCTAAACATAATTCATCTTCACTGAATTGTTGCCAGGCGGTTTTGGGGTATTCACACCCTGTTTCCTCATAGGCTTCTTTGAAGAGTTTAGCCATTGGCATGAAGGCGCTGTTGTTAAAGGTGGTAAAAATAATCTGGCCACCCGGTTTTAAAACTCGTGCCCAGTTGTTTATTGCCACATAGGGATCAGGAAGAAAGAACACACCGAAGCCACAGGTAATCAAGTCGAAATAGTTTGAGCGGAACTCCAGGTTTTCGGCGTCCATGACGTGCAAATCGATATTGGTCAGGGCATGTTTGTTTATATTTTTTTTCGCTTTATCTAACATGCCTTCAGCTAGATCAATGGCCTGCACCTGTCCATCAGGACCTACCGCGCGGGCGGCGGGGATACTTACCATCCCGGTACCGGCGGCAATATCCAGAACTTTCTCACCCCGCCTGGGTTTGACCAGATTGATCATGTAGTCACCGGCATAAGGAAAGTAGCGCATTTCCGGACTATCATAGACATCAGCGACAAGGTTAAACGTAGTCTCGATATGTGCCTTGGCGGCTGTGGTTTCGTCGTTATGGTTCATTGATCTACACCCGATAAAAGATAGCGTCATTCTAACGGTTTCTGGCTGGAACTTTCATTGTTCATGCGGTCTGAAAATAATAAATATAAGGAAATTGCATTTTGGAATCGAATATCACACAAGTAAATGGAACAAGCTGGATGCTAACCGGTCTCGAGCTGATGTCCACCTTGTTTATTTTTGTGGTTGGCACGATTCTCCTGATTGTCATCATTATCTTTATCTTTGACGTTACCCAATCCAAGCAGGCGATTCGCAGGAATTTTCCTGTGATTGGTCACTTTCGTTATGTGTTCGAAAAACTGGGTGAATTTTTTCGTCAGTACTTTTTCGCGATGGATCGCGAGGAGTTACCGTTTAATCGTGCCCAGCGTAATTGGGCCTATCGCGCTGCGAAGAACCTGAACAATACCGCGGCGTTTGGTTCGACCCGTGACCTACACCCGGTGGGCACGGTGCTGTTTGTTAATTGCCCCTTTCCCACGCTTGAAGTGGATGCTACACCAGTGGCGCCAGTTACTATCGGACCTTATTGCAAGCACCCCTACGAAACCGACAAGTTCTTTCATATCTCGGGAATGAGTTATGGCGCAATTTCACGACCCGCTGTGCTGGCTCTGTCACAGGGGGCCTACAAGGCAGGTTGCTGGATGAATACCGGTGAAGGGGGATTAACCCCTTACCACCTGGAAGGGGGGGCGGATCTGGTGTTTCAGATTGGCACCGCTAAATACGGTGTGCGCAACCAGGTTGGCGAGCTGGATGACGATCGATTAAGAGAGGTGGCTGCCCATGTACAGGTGCGGATGTTCGAGATCAAACTCAGCCAGGGAGCCAAACCGGGCAAGGGCGGGATTTTACCGGCAGCCAAGGTAACCAATGAAGTCGCCATCATTCGCGGTATCAAGCCCTATGCTGATTCGATTAGTCCTAATCGTCACCCAGATATCAATTCAGTCTCTGAACTGTTAGACATGATAGAACGCATCCGAAATGTGACAGGCAAGCCGTGTGGTTTTAAAGCCGTAATTGGCGCATATGGCTGGATAGAGCAATTATGCGAGGCGATTAATCAACGGGGAATAGAGTCTGCTCCCGATTTTATTACCGTCGATTCAGCCGATGGGGGTACCGGCGCGGCACCGATGGCGTTGATGGATGACGTAGGCTTGCCCTTACGTGAGGCCTTACCCCGGGTACTCGATGCCCTGAAACGATATGGATTACGGGATCGTGTAAAGGTGGTTAGTTCCGGCAAGATGATCACCCCAACCGAGGTGGCCGCTGCCTTGTGCATGGGGGTCGACTTTGTGGTATCTGCACGCGGCTTTATGTTTTCGCTGGGTTGTATCCAGGCCATGCAATGTAACAAGGATACCTGCCCGACCGGGGTGACTACCCATAACCCCAGATTACAAAAAGGACTGAACCCGCATCATAAGGCCGTGCGAGTTATGCACTACCAGCAGAATATGGAGCGGGAAGTGGGTACTATTGCCCATTCCTGTGGAGTCTACGAACCCAGGCAATTGCGGCGATTCCATGCCCGGGTGGTGATGGAAAATGGTCTTTCCAAGGGGCTGGATGAGTTGCATCCCGAGCCTCCTGAACCTGAAAAAACCGATACAGCAGGCTAACCGGCGTATTGGCAGGCCAGTATTTCCGCGGTGAAGCGTGTCCGTAAATAAAATCCGCGTGGCAGGGTCTGTACAGGTTCACCCTGTTGATTCGTGGTCTCGCGTAAGGCGGTCCGGTCAGCGGCTTTCGGTCTGATTTGCAGGTACTTGCCATGGTGGGCACTGATTTCATCGATGCGGCCGGTGCTGATCAATTCCATATGTTCTTCCCAATCCTGTCGCAACCTCGCATCCTGCTCTGTGGTGAGGTAACAAAGAATGCCCATGCCAACCCGCCGGCTGGCGACGGGTACGTCGGGATCCGCTTCAATCGGTAACCACAAAACGTGGTTGAGTTTCTGGCGCAGCCAGGAATCCTTCCAGTTAAGGGCATTGCCGTCACTCAATGGGACGGTACAGACATAGGTGGATTCTTTGGGCTGACCGGTAGCGGCAAGTGGAATGGTCTTCAGTTCAATACCCAGCTCGGGGAAATCCGGTTGCGCCCGGGACCCGGAACTGGCGCCCAGGCAGGACTCGAGTAGCTGACCCGTCCAGCCCTTGGCATGTTGCAGGTTTGCGGGTGGCGACAGGTTATGTCGTCGGGCCAGTTCTGCGAGGGAATAACCTGCAATATTTTCTGCGCGTAGCAGAAGTTCTGCTTCAGTGGCGGGTGCTGATACCTTGATCATGTTCAAATTTTAGAGCAGTTATAAATGTTAATAAATGCAAAATGTGATCTATGGCCGCACAAAAAATATCCTATGTTGATAATGTTATTGACATGCAGTGAAGCATAGATGGGGATGGGCGCAATGAATGCGCACAGTGAAAAATTATGATGGAACAGATTATCAGTTTGCCGCTAATACTGGCCGTAGCCTTGTTTATTGGTATTGTTGTTTTGGTGAAAATTCTTCTCTCGCCAGAGAGTAGCGTTGAGCGTCGATCGAGACATGACCGTCGTCATGGTGGGCCAATGCCGCCAACACCCTTTTACGACACGGAGAATGTCCTGGTAACCATGGATCGGCGGCGGAGTAGCCGCGATAGACGCAAGCGGGCCTTTGTCATCAGCTCAGAGCACAAGCGTGCCTGAAGTGTGATTACTATTATTCACGCTTCCAGCTACCGGATTTGCCACCTTGCTTTTCCAGCAGTTCAATATTGGTCATCGACATACCGCGGTCCACAGCCTTACACATATCATAGATAGTTAGGAGTGCCACCTGGACTGCGGTGAGCGCCTCCATTTCCACCCCGGTCTTGCCATCGGTATCCACCGTGGCATGACACTGGACCATCCCTTTGTTGTTTGAGTTTTCAGTTGTGTCAAAATCAACCGAGATGTGGCTCAGCATCAGTGGATGACAGAGTGGAATTAATTCCGAGGTCTTTTTCGCCGCCATGATACCGGCGATGCGGGCAATACCCAGCACATCCCCTTTTTTGTGTTCCCCGGCCAGGATCATCTGCAAGGTCGATTTTTGCATCTGGATCTGGCCCCGGGCGCGCGCGCGGCGGTGGCTGATGTCTTTATCGGCCACATCAACCATATGGGCATTGCCATCCTGATTGAAGTGAGTAAGTTTGCTCATGTGTTCTCGTTTAGCTGGCTGGGTTAGAATGATGTTATCACAATTGAAAAACCATGGCGTACCTAACATGGTCAAATACAAGCAGGATAGTCATGACAGTTGAGGTTAAGTTTTTTGCCAGTCTCCGTGAGCGGGTTGGCAAGTCTGAGGAAGAGCTGGATGCCGCTGGTCAGTCGGTGCGGGATATCTGGCAACAGACAAGTGGTGAGCAGGTGCTTCCCGATAATATGCTCATCGCCGTCAATATGGAATACGTCGATCGGGAATACATTGTCAAAGACGGTGATGAAGTTGCATTTTTTCCACCGGTAACAGGCGGCTAATATGTATATCCAGGTAACCGAACAAGTTATCCACCCCTGGTCAGTGATCGAAGACTATGAAAAAACTCATCCCGAACTGGCCGGTAAGCATGGTGCCAATGTCGTGTTCCTCGGGCGCATGCGTGACTTCAATGAGGCAGATACAATTAGCTCAATGCAACTTGAGCATTACCCGGGGATGACAGAAAAATATTTAACCGGAATTGCTGACGACGCCATGAACAAGTGGCAGATAATGGATGCATTGATCGTGCATCGGGTCGGTACAATAAGTCCTGCGGATACGATAGTCGTGGTTGTGGTCTGGGCGGCACATCGTGCCGATGCCTATGAGGCCAACCAGTTTATCATGGAGGCGCTTAAATCTCGTGCTCCATTTTGGAAAAAAGAAACCTTAGAGGATGGCCAGGCCCGTTGGGTTGAAAAAAATACTCCAGGTAAAACGCAATAGCACAAATGTGTTTCGCAGTATTCTCTTCACACTAATAACAAGCTTACCGCTATAATCCGCTCATATGATTTCAATCCGTGATCTACATTTTCAGTATTCAGACGAACAACCGCTGTTCGATGATTTTAGTCTCCAGGTCCAGACAGGTGAATTATTCGGATTAGTGGGCCCCAATGGCGCAGGCAAGTCGACACTGATCTCGCTGATCTGCGGTCTTAACAAACCTGCTTCGGGCAATATCCTGATCGATGATAAGAATCTAAGCAGAGATAAAAAAACGGTTTTGCAGAAGATCGCCGTGGTCCCTCAGGACTATGCTTTTTATCCCAAGCTCAGTGCTCGTGAGAATCTCGATTTTTTTGCGCATCTTTATCCCGATCTGAAAAACATCGAGCAGCGAATTGAAGAAGTGATTCAGATAACCGGCCTAGCGGGGT
>JASFLV010000158.1:0-7017 GCA_050117915.1 Thioalkalispiraceae bacterium
CCGATTGCGATGGAAGAAGGCCTGCGCTTTGCGATTCGTGAAGGGGGCCGGACCGTCGGTGCCGGTGTGGTCGCCAAAATTATTGAGTAAGGTAGTCGTTTTCACTCCTTAGCCGGAGTGGAATATGGATTTCGGGACAGACGCTGTCTGTCCCGGTTTTGTTTTTTTGTAGAGAAGGCCAGTAGCTCAATTGGCAGAGCGACGGTCTCCAAAACCGTAGGTTGGGGGTTCGATTCCCTCCTGGCCTGCCATTACAAGGTTATGTTAGATGTTCGATAAACTGAAACTTGGATTTGCAATCGCGTTGGTCGCAGCGGGTATTGCTGGCTTCTATGTATTGGAAGAACAGGTTCCAAGTATCTTTTATCGAGTGCTCGGCCTGATTGTTGTAATTGGCGTGGCTGCTGGTATTGCTGTAACAACCCAGATGGGTGGACAGCTGGTTGCTTTCTCTCGTGCAGCAGCAATGGAAATGCGTAAAACGGTATGGCCGACGCGGCGTGAAACGACACAAACGACTTTAATTGTCGTCGTAGCGGTGGCTATTTTGGGATTAATTATTTTCTTGATCGACTCGGTCCTTAAGTGGGCCGTGACGGCATTGCTTTGATTACGGGGCGAATCGGATGAGTCTTCGTTGGTATGTAGTTCACGCATATTCTGGTTTTGAATCGCAGGTAAAGCGATCCCTTGAGGAGCGTATTAAGTTGCGTGCAATGGAGGACTATTTCGGCGAAGTACTGGTGCCCACCGAAGAAGTGGTCGAGATGCGTGATGGGCAAAAACGTAAATCGGACCGCAAGTTCTTTCCCGGTTATGTGCTCGTGCAAATGGAAATGAATGACGACACCTGGCACCTGGTTAAAGATGTGCCCAAGGTCATGGGTTTCATCGGTGGCTCATCAGACAAGCCAGCTCCGATCTCTGATCGTGAGGCGGATGAAATTCTGAATCGGGTTCAGGAGGGCGCAGAGAAACCCCGTCCCAAGATCCTGTTCGAGCCCGGTGAGGTGGTTCGGATCATCGATGGACCGTTTAATGACTTTAACGGTGTTGTCGAGGAAGTGGACTATGAAAAGAGCCGTTTGCGTGTGGAGGTCTCGATCTTTGGCCGTTCCACCCCGGTTGACCTGGAATTTGGCCAGGTAGAAAAGGGCTAGTTCGCAGCAGCCAGGCCCAAAAAAGTCTGATCATTTTTTGTTCTGACGAGGGAGGTTGTGTATAATCCGCCCCCTTTGTGGTATCTCACGCGACAGATAGCGGAAGAGATAGCTGATTTTTTGTTCAATTCCCTAAGCTTGGGTGTTGAAAATATTGATCTACCGGGGAGCCTTTGCCAGGCGTCTGCACCCGCTAAGGAGTAAACAAAATGGCTAAGAAGATTGAAGCTTATATCAAGCTGCAAGTGCCCGCTAATGAGGCAAATCCGTCACCACCGGTTGGTCCTGCCCTGGGTCAGCATGGTGTCAATATCATGGAATTCTGTAAGGCGTTTAATGCCAAGACCCAACAAGTCGAAAAGGGTCTGCCGATTCCTGTTGTGATTACTGTTTACAACGATCGCAGTTTTACCTTCATAACTAAAACTCCACCGGCGTCTATTCTGCTGAAAAAAGCAGCCGGGATTGGCAAGGGTTCCGGTGAGCCTAATCGCAACAAGGTCGGCAAGGTCAATCGGGAACAGCTGGAAGAGATCGCCAAGACCAAAGAACCGGATATTACTGCAGCTGATATGGATGCCGCCGTGCGTACCATCGCGGGTACCGCACGTAGTATGGGTATCGACGTGGAGGGTGTGTAAATGGCCAAGTTAACCAAGAGACAAAAGGCAATTGCGGAAAAGATTGATCGCAGCAAGATTTACCCGGTTGAGGAAGCCATGTCGCTGATCACCGATCTGCCCAGAGCAAAATTTACCGAGTCAGTGGATGTGGCTGTAAACCTGGGCGTGGATCCACGTAAATCTGATCAGGTTGTGCGTGGCTCGACTGTCCTGCCGCATGGTACAGGTAAAACCGTTAAGGTTGCCGTATTTGCTCAGGGCGAGAATGCAGACAAGGCCAAGGCAGCGGGTGCAGATATCGTTGGCTTTGAAGACCTGGCGGAAGACATCAAGAAAGGCAACATGGACTTTGACGTTGTCATCGCGACACCTGATGCAATGCGTGTTGTTGGTAGCCTGGGCCAAATTCTGGGGCCGCGTGGCCTGATGCCAAACCCGAAAGTGGGCACCGTGACACCTGATGTGGAAGGTGCTGTGCAAAACGCCAAGGCCGGTCAGATCCGTTATCGTACTGATAAGGGCGGTATCATCCATTGCCCAATCGGTAATGTCGATTTTGATGCCAACAAATTGCAAGAAAACCTGGAAGCCCTGATTGCTGACCTGAAAAAGGCCAAGCCGGCTTCTTCCAAAGGCCAGTACCTGAAGAAAGTGACGATATCGACCACCATGGGTGCCGGTATTGCTGTCGACAGTACTGCCTTTGCATAAATTTAGTGTGGGGGTCAGACCTTTAGCTCTGCCCCCCACACATAACCAACTTTGTGGCTTCGATCTTCCCGACAAACATGGGAGAGCGGATCCATCAAAGACCACGAGTAGCTGGATATCGGCATCGGGTCAGACCTTTAGCGCTGACCTTATACGAATCCGGAAGTAAACAGGAGCATCCTGGCTTGTGTAGATGGTGTGCCGAAGAATTTTTGGCCCATCGAAATGGGTGTAGTAGGTAAGTGTGGGATCAGGCCTTTAGCGCTGACCTCTCAGAACTACTACAGTTTCAAACTAACTTAAGAGAGGTGAATTCGCGTGGCACTCAGTCTTGAGGAAAAGAAAGCCATTGTGGCTGATGTCGCCGAAATTGCTGCCAGTGCGCACTCTGCGGTCGCGGCTGAATATACAGGGATTTCATCTAATGAGATGAATGAGCTGCGTTCGGAAGCACGCAAAGGCGGTGTGTATCTTCGTATTGTGAAGAACTCGCTTGCAAAACGCGCAGTGGAAGGCACGGACTACGAATGTATGAGCGAGACCTTCACCGGTCCGTTGATTCTGGCATTTTCGCAGGAAGATCCAGGCTCGGCGGCACGTGTGATCAGGGCCTTTGCAAAAGAACATGAACAATTGGTGGTCAAATCGTTATCAGTGGGCGGGCAACTGCTGGCTGCTGGCGAGATTGAACGCCTTGCATCACTACCGACCAAAGAGCAGGCAATCAGTATGCTTATGTCGGTCATGCAGGCCCCGATTACCAAGCTGGCCCGTACCATCAACGAGGTACCCGGCAAGATGGTTCGTACCTTTGCAGCAGTTCGCGATCAGAAAGCCGCAGGCTAACACGAATATTCACGCCTTACTCGTAAGGTATTAATTTTTAAACTAGGAGATACAAAATGGCTGTTTCAAAAGAAGACATTTTGGACACAATTTCAAACATGACTGTCATGGAAGTGGTTGATTTAATTGAATCTATGGAAGAGAAGTTCGGCGTTTCTGCCGCTGCTGCCGTTGCTGCTGCCCCTGCTGCTGCAGGTGGTGAAGCCGCTGCTGCTGAAGAGAAAGACGAATTTGACGTCGTTCTGGCCAGCTTCGGCGACAACAAGGTTGCAGTGATCAAAGCCGTGCGTGGCATCACCGGCCAGGGTCTGAAAGAAGCCAAGGAAATGGTTGAAGGCGCCCCTGCTACTCTGAAAGAGGGTGTGGCCAAGGCTGAAGCCGAAGAGATGAAGAAACAACTTGAAGAAGCCGGCGCATCTGTCGAGCTTAAGTAAGGTTTTTCACCTGTTTTTGTGTCGCTGGGAACTCCCATTTTGGGAAAAAACCAGCTACACTACGCACCATCAGGTGGCATCTTTATCTACTAAAACACGACAATAACGCTGGCTGGTGGCCGTAAGGTCACTGGCTGGTGTCGTTGTGTTTTTGTATTTTATGAATATTGTCAGGTTGCCAGCGACTGGCTGACCTGGTTGACGAACAGACAGAGGGCGAAAAGCAATGGGTTACTCATATACCGAGAAAAAACGGATTCGTAAAAATTTCGGTAAGCAAGCAGCGGTACTCGAGGTACCATTCCTGTTAGCAACACAAATCAACTCATATAAGGAATTCCTTCAAGAGGGTGTGGATCCTGATGGTCGAAGTGACCATGGTTTGCACGCCGCCTTTAAGTCTGTTTTCCCGATTACCAGTTACTCAGGTAACGCAGCACTTGAGTTTGTCAGCTATCGCCTGGGTACCCCGACATTCGATACCAAAGAATGTCTGACCCGAGGTGTGACCTACGCGGCTCCTCTGCGTGTGAAGGTACGCCTGGTCATTTATGACAAGGAATCGAAGACGCCGACGGTTAAAGACATCCGTGAGCAGGAAGTCTACATGGGGGAAATGCCCCTGATGACCGATACCGGTACCTTTATCATTAACGGTACTGAGCGGGTAATCGTTTCTCAGCTGCACCGCTCTCCCGGTGTGTTCTTTGACCACGATCGTGGCAAGACCCACTCATCAGGTAAATTGCTATTCAATGCCCGGGTGATTCCATACCGGGGTTCCTGGTTAGACTTCGAGTTTGATCCAAAAGATTGCGTCTTTACCCGTATCGATCGCCGCCGCAAATTGCCTGTGACCATTCTGTTACGTGCCATGGGCTATAGCTCAGAAGAAATTCTGGACATGTTCTTTGAGAAGAACACCTTCAAGCTGGGTAAAGAAGGCTGGCAACTGGAGTTAATTCCAGAGCGTCTGCGCGGTGAAACAGCGACGTTTGATATCAAGATCAAGGGTAAGACCCTGGTTGAAGAAGGTCGTCGTGTGACTGCTCGCCATATTCGTGAGTTCGAAAAAGCCAATGTTAAGTCGATTGAGGTCCCTGAAGACTACCTGTTTGGTAAAGTCATTGCGCATGACATTGTTGATAATGAAACAGGTGAAATCGCGATTGCGGCTAATACCGAAATCACCGAAGAAGTGCTCGAGCAGATCAAGACACTTGGCTTGAAAGAATTCCAGACCATCTTTACCAACGATCTGGATCACGGTCCGTTTATTTCGAATACATTGGCGATTGATGCAACCACGACACAGCTGGAAGCGCAGGTTGAGATCTATCGTATGATGCGTCCAGGTGAACCGCCAACAAAAGAGGCGGCAGAGAACCTGTTTAACAACCTGTTCTTTAATGAAGAACGTTATGACCTGTCGGCAGTTGGCCGCATGAAGTTCAACCGTCGAGTTGGACGGAAAGACTCAACGGGTGAAGGTACACTAAGCTTTGAAGATATCATCGCAGTCATTCAGGTATTGCTGGATATTCGTAATGGTAAGGGTGTAGTTGACGACATTGATCACCTCGGTAATCGTCGTATTCGTTCCGTGGGTGAAATGGCCGAGAACCAGTTCCGTGTAGGCCTGGTTCGTGTTGAACGCGCGGTCAAAGAGCGCTTATCACTGGCTGAGTCCGATAACCTGATGCCACAGGAATTGATAAATGCCAAACCGGTCTCGGCAGCAATAAAAGAATTCTTTGGTTCATCACAGTTGTCTCAGTTCATGGACCAAAACAATCCATTATCTGAAATTACCCACAAACGTCGTATTTCTGCCTTGGGTCCAGGTGGTCTGACCCGCGAGCGGGCCGGCTTTGAGGTGCGTGACGTACACCCAACTCACTATGGTCGTGTTTGCCCAATTGAAACACCTGAAGGTCCAAACATTGGATTGATTAACTCACTGGCTGTTTATGCACGTACCAATGATTATGGTTTCCTTGAAACACCTTATCGCAAGGTGATAAACGCTAAGGTTACTGATGAAATCGAATATTTGTCGGCGATCGATGAAAGTGAATATGTTATCGCCCAGGCCAACGCCACACTCGATAGCAAAGGCCGTCTGATTGACGAGCTGGTACCATGTCGTCATCAAAATGAATTCAGTCTGTCGACAGCAGACAAGATTGAGTTTATGGATGTCTCACCCAAGCAGATTGTCTCGGTAGCTGCCTCCTTGATTCCATTCCTGGAACACGATGATGCGAACCGTGCCTTGATGGGATCAAATATGCAACGCCAGGCTGTACCAACCTTGCGTGCTGACAAACCATTAGTCGGCACCGGCATGGAGCGCACGGTCGCCATCGACTCGGGTGTAACGATTGTCGCCAAGCGTGGCGGTGTGGTTGATTCGGTTGATGCGGCCCGGGTGGTGGTACGTGTGAATGACGATGAGACGGTTCCGGGTGAAGCGGGTGTTGATATTTATAACTTTACTAAATATACCCGTTCGAATCAGAACACCTGTATCAACCAGCGTCCTTTGGTGCGCCCGGGTGATGAGATTGCCCGTGGTGATGTGCTGGCTGATGGCCCATCCACTGATATGGGTGAACTGGCATTAGGGCAAAATATGCTGGTGGCCTTCATGCCCTGGAATGGTTACAACTTCGAGGATTCAATCCTTATTTCAGAGAACGTAGTGAAGGAAGATCGTTATACCACGATCCACATCGAAGAGCTCACCTGTGTAGCCCGTGATACCAAACTGGGTTCAGAAGAAATCACTGGAGATATTCCTAACGTAGGTGAAGCGGCATTATCTAAACTAGATGAAGCCGGTATTGTTTATCTGGGTGCCGAAGTCAATCCAGGTGACATCCTGGTCGGTAAGGTGACGCCCAAAGGTGAGACCCAGCTTACTCCGGAAGAGAAACTGCTACGTGCAATCTTCGGTGAAAAAGCCTCTGACGTGAAAGACACTTCATTGCGTGTGCCGTCAGGTATGATCGGTACGGTTATCGATGTACAGGTTTTCACCCGTGACGGACTGGAAAAAGACACACGTGCCAAACAGATCGAAGATGAAGCATTAGCCTCTATCCAGAAAGACCTAAACGACCAACGTCGTATCATGGAAGACGATACTTATGATCGTGTTGAGCAAATGTTACTGAATAAACTGGCAGATGGCGGCCCAAATGGCCTCAAAGCCGGCGCCAAGATTACCAAGGCCTATCT
>JASFLV010000159.1:0-6927 GCA_050117915.1 Thioalkalispiraceae bacterium
CGGAGTTGTTGAAACAGGCGTTGAGGTTGAACCCTAACTATGCAGATGCCTACGCCTTATTGGCGGCAAACCATATTTCACAGGGTAAGCCTGAACAAACACTTGATACGATGACCAGGGCTTACCAGTTAAATCCAACCGGTGGTTATCTATATGACATACAGTTGGCACGTGCGCATTATTTTCTGAATAATTATGAACAGGCATTAGCGTATTTAAATGCGGCATTTGAACGTAATCCTACTTTCATTGATCTTCAGATGTATATGGCAGCTACTTATATACAGCTGGGACGCTACGATGATGCTGCCTGGATGCTGCTCGAGGCAAAACAGACCAACCCGGACTTTGATCCACATGCCTGGGCGATGGCCTATCCATATCTTGATAACAAGGGCTACCGGGCAAAATTGCTCAAGGATATCGAGCAAGCTGAAGCTTATAGTCGGTAGCTAATGCGCACACCTGTTTGAAGAGTGTCTGGACAGCAAGGTGCATAGTTAATCCTGTTGCGGAGCAAACTAAATTTATCTAACAAGATTTTAACTGTCTTGTACTAGATATTTCGAATTGATACCCAAGCTTTTCTGTGCAGACTGCTACTGACTAGTCCGTGATACTTTTGTGAATTTTTCGTGATGCCTTCGTGATGCCATTCGCGCAATCTAAACGATACCGGGGCTGTTTGGTCCTGGTCCAAGTCGTTAAGAAATAAACGCGAAATAAATGGAGGTTAATAATATGTCAAAGCTTACAATCAAACTGGGAATGGCTATTGCGGGCTCAATGTTTCTGGCCGGTAGCGTCAGTGCTGTACCAATTACATTGAGTACTACTCAATTGGATGCGGTGGCGGCTGGCGGAGTTGAGCGTGTCGATGGTTTCGTCTGTCCCGTCATCTCTACTGATGGGGTGCTCAATAGTCCTAATGGTGCTGCCATCGCTGGTGGCGATTACACCATCATTGGACCCGATGTATCTATTCCTGTGCATGCCACTAATGGCGATGGGGCCGGCTCACCGGGTGGTGCACATTCGAGTCCAGGCGATACCGACTATACGGCGATCTGGGCTAGATAGGAGTATTGGCCAATATATAACTTGTCTGTGGGTGAGTTACCCGCAGACAAGTTTATCGCCTCTAATATTTCGATGCAGTATTTTATCGGAAGGCTACTCCTTATTGTTTGTGCCGGTTTTGGTGTGTCGTTCAGTCAATATTCTTTTGCGGCTAGTTATTCCGCCCCAATTGAATCACTACTGGAAATACGCCAGCGCAATGTGGTGCTGCAACAATGGGAACTGAGTTGTGCTGCGGCGGCATTGGCCACAGTTCTGCGTTATCAACACGGCGTCCCGGTTACTGAGCGTAGTGTGGCGCTGGGTCTGATCAATCGACCCGAATACATTACTAATCCAAACCTGGTCCGTCTCCGACAGGGATTCTCCTTGCTCGATATGAAGCGCCTCACAGATCAAATGGGTTACCAGGGTATCGGGTTTGGTCAACTGACTTTCGATGATCTCCTGCAGCGTGCACCCGTGATCGTACCGATCAACACCCAGGGTTATCCACACTTTGTCGTGTTTCGTGGTGCAACTTCAACTCGGGTTATGCTGGCTGATCCGGCATTTGGTAATGTCACAATGTCAGTCAATAAATTCCTCGATGGCTGGATCAAATATCGTGATATTGGTCATGTCGGTTTCATTGTCACTCAGTCGGGGAAAGTGTCACCTCCCGGACGGCTTCGCGCAACTATCTCAGAATTCAGTTTAATTAGATAATAAGTACATAATTAATGCGTAGAATAATTTTAATACCTCTATTGCTTTTAATGATTAACCCATCTGGCTTTACTCAGGGTCTCCGGGCCGATGATAGTCAGCCCCAGAATAGTCAGGCGGAGGATCTACAACACAAGCTACGACAACGCGATCAGGTTATTCTCGAGCTGCTTGAACGTGTCGAAGCATTAGAAAAACAGCTCGGTGTACAACCCTATCCACCAAACAGAACTGTCAAGCCCGATATTGAACCTGAAATAGATAAGCAAAGAACAAATAAACCCGAACAGGACAAAACTGAAAGGGGACCGGGCCTGGTCGTTGTCGATGAAAGTGTAGCTGAACGAGCACTCGAGCGCTCATTAACACGTGCGGGGGTGTTGCTATTACCATCGGGTGTGTTCGAAATTGAACCGAGTTTTGTTTACTCTCGCCAGGAAGATGCAACGCCAAGTTTTGTGATGTCCGGTAGCGGTATAGTCGCCAGTGAGACTGAACGAAATAGTGACAGTCTCAGTGCGAGCCTGTTATTTCGCCTTGGTTTGCCCGGGGATTCGCAACTGGAAATAGGTTTGCCTTATCGATGGCGACGAAATGAAACCGTCACTAATGTCAACTTTTCACCTACTCAGTCATCCAGTCAGTCTGGAAATGGACTCGGAGATTTGCAGATCACTTTGGCAAAAACATTGTTGCGCGAGAGTACAGGCCAACCGGATGTGATTGGCCGCTTGACCTGGGATACTGACAGTGGTGATATCTCTGATGATGGTGTTGCACTTGGTGGTGGATATAATGAAGTACAGGGTAGTTTGTCATTTATCAAGCGACAGGATCCGCTGGTGTTTGTTGGGGGCTTTTCTTATGAGTATAGTTTTAAAGAAGGGACGATTCAGCCGGGCGAAACCCTTGCTGCCAACCTCGGTAGCTATATTGCACTGAATCCACAGACCTCGTTGAACTTTGCGCTGGCAATGGCCTACCAGAAAGAAACCAGGATCGCCGGGAGTCGCTTGGAGGGAAGTGAACGCACAATTGCTGCATTCGTCATTGGTGGCTCGACCCTGGTTGGGCGGGGTAGCTTGTTAAATTTATCCCTCGGCGTTGGTTTGACAGATGATGCTAGTGATTTTTCGGCTTCGCTATCACTGCCCATGCGGTTCTAGCATAATGGTACCAGGCACCAGACAATGAGGTTTATGCTATTCTTAAATAGCAATTGCTCCAAACATTAAACAACATTCTTTCTTTTCTTCTCTACTTTACACTATACCCGCGTCCTTCCAGGCAGGATCGCATTGCCCGTTGATAATCCTGACGTTTACCGTTCAACTCCTCTACTGGTCTGTCCCGTGGTGGCTGGGTTGGATCATACCCCGTTTGTTCAACTGCCCAGCGATGGCAGGCAAAACGATCATCGGCCTGCTGTTGTTCACTTTGGCCCTGTTTGGGATAGATAAACAACTGATCGGATAATGGTACCGGGTCCTGCTTACTATCAGCCGGTGCTTCGGTGACCACGTAGCCATTCAGATCAGGGCGCCATACATAATACACATCATTGGCATAATAATAGGGCACGCCATAAAACCAGAGCGTTGTGTAGAACGGGGGTAAAACCGGTACCACGATGCCGAGCGGCGGTCTGACCACGACATACACGCCACCGGAGGAGCGATACCAGATACCGGCAGAAAAATAATAAAGTGAATCACGATAGCGAATCGGATAGTGCCTTCGCGGTAGTATCTTGAGCCTGATGCCTGAGCGAGGGTAATAACGATCATGGTGGTAACGTTTATCGTAGCGATAATCCTTTGACCGTTTTTTGTAATCATCACGGTCACGATGATCCCGGCTGGCATGGCCGATGCTTGCCAGCATACCTAGTGAGATGATTGAGACTATTGATAAAACTTTCAGGTTTACGTTGTTCATACCTTACTCTCTTTTCTATCAGTCGATTTATTCCACGGCATAACCGCGGCCTTCCAGGCAGGCGGTCATCGCACGCCGATAGTCACGGGCCTGGCGTTCAAGTCGTGCATAACGTTGTGCCTCTTTTGCATCATAGTATTGCTGGATACGCTGGGCCTGTTCCTGGCGGGCGGTGTCAGAGGCCGCGCCCAGTAAGGCACCGGTGATCGCACCGAAGAGCATACCTTCACCACGGTCATGCGGTGCGGCCAGCATGGAACCGATCACCGCACCACTGAATGCACCCACTGCGGTATCGGTGCCGGGTTCCGGCGCGGGTTTGACTTCTACCCGTTGATGCGGTGCCAGCTGTGCCTGGCCCGGGTCAAAGCCTGATTGTTTTACCGCCCAGAGGTAACACTCATAGCGGTCACGTTCCTGTTGTGACGGTGTTTGTCCACGGGCGGGATAGAAATATATCTCGGTCGATGGCAGGGGCGGGGGTGGTGTGGCCCGCTTTTGCACGGTATAAGTGGGTGTTGAGCAAGTCGTGACAAGACCTGCCATGGTTATCAGCAACACGATGCGCCCAACCCGAAGGATCTGGAAATGCCGTTGTGAATTACCTTTCATAATCTTATCTTGGTTTAGAGCCTGGCCCATATAAAAACTAATTATATTTCAGTCCAGCTTAGTTGTTCGCTGGGGCTGTCCACGAGTAGAGCAAAATACCGGAGGGAAATACACTTTTCATTGACTTAGATTAATTCACGTAAACAAAAATGCAAAGTGAGGTGAGAGATCTAACCAATATTCGGAATCAGGATGAATTGCTTTATTAATAGCCACGGGCTTGAAGAGCAAATATATCGGCTAATTATATATTTTCTCTTACCCTTATATTTTGTCAGAAAATAATATCTGGTACTCCGTGTAACTTGTCAGGTAACGGCTGCTGGTGCATTGTGACTTCGACTTCAATGTGGCCATCTTTCTTAACAACTGGTGTGCGTTGGTTTTGTTCAATACAAAAGGGCGGTGGACATGGAACACTACGATAGAT
Source organism: Thioalkalispiraceae bacterium (assembly GCA_050117915.1). Classification (GTDB taxonomy): domain Bacteria; phylum Pseudomonadota; class Gammaproteobacteria; order UBA6429; family Thiohalophilaceae; genus SZUA-24. The sequence continues at coordinate 4,769 of JASFLV010000159.1, forward strand.
AAAAATTTTATTACTTAATTTTAAGCACTAGACAAATGTTAACGAGCTGTTTTTTGAGCTGCCCAGTTTAATTTTTTGTAATCGAATCCGGTCTCCAGGGTTGGTTTCACGACCCGAAAATAGGGTGAGATATCGAAGTCGCGTGGGGTAAACAAACTATGGTGGCGAATATGCAGGATCTCCTTCTCAGTCGTCGATTTTGCTGTCTTTAGACGCTCAATCTCTGGCAGGATTGGATAGCGGATACGCTGAAATGCCTGGGCAATGAGTGTCGAACAAATTGCACGTGTTGGATCACCGCTGCCAAAGGCAATCATTCGCCTTCGCCAGTTAACCGGTACGGGTGGTGTTGGTAACAGGTAGCGCATTAGATCGATGACATTCTTCAGGTCATATTGATTACCGAGATTATCAAGCATGAATTGCACCAATGCCTGTTGGTCATCTGCTGTCAGGTGCAATGGCCGACAAATGCGCGTATTGTAGGTTGCGTATTTCGACAATGGTACGGCAATCACACCTTGGCTCAGGTCAGCTTCGACAAGACTCGGCGTTTCCTCTGCTTCACTTTTTTTATCTAGGTTATCACCAATATACATTGCTGCATGCGACCAGGTTGACTGGGTTAAATACTTGATCGCAACACTAATTCTTAAATTGCCTTCCACCAGTAATACATCTCCTGGCTGCATGCACCGACTGAGTGTCTCTGTATCGGTGATAGAGAAAGGCTGATAGGAACCCGAGGGTTGATCAAGAAACTTTGCCAACCAGCGCCCTATTTTTCCACTAATAATATTCATACGTTTTTACTATAGTCATTACAGCGTCAATCTTTTTGACAACGGGCACGCCAAATAATTTTGTTTGTTATCAGATTAAAAAGGATAAATAGAGGACCATTTCAGACCGCTCAGGACTTCTTCTATCCTTGGTATGTTCAACATTATTAATCATTTTTTCAAGTTTATGAAATGTATAAGCCCAGGTATCTTATTAGCTAGAGAATGTTAACTTCAAGCTTAGAAAAAATTTCTGAAAGTCGGCTAGCTAACTGTTTTATATATTTTTGGCGACGAATTTGCCAGCCATTCATGCCTGGAGCATATTTTCAGGCGTGTTTAAAAATTATTAATACTAATGTATTTGAGTGACAAGAGGATAGCTATACATAGGCATTTCTTCCTGACCGGATGTGAAGTCAGACCTCCGTCGTGTGGAGGTCAATCAATTTTCTGCTGAGATTTCCGCTGTTGTTATGCGAAAGTGGTAACCCAAAAAGCTGGTATTAGCCTTAAGTGAGAATTTACCCTTGGTTGAGAGATTCGTAAAATAATTGACATATAGGTTATCTATTATCCACCTAATAGTTTTATATAAAGTCATATTGATGCCCTGATATCTCCATATGGAGTATTAGATTGGCATTGGTGCTGAGATGGTAGTTGCCTATGCATAGAGTTATCATAGTCGTATTTATATATGTTCTTTGTGGTCCGGTTAGAGCGGGTGAATTACTGGAATACTATGTCGATGAGATGGATGATCACTTTCTTCTTCATCTCGATATGCGGGTAAGCGCTAAACATAAGCAGATCAAAGACATTCTAATGGACTTTAGTAAAATGCCAGAGGTGAACAATACGGTAGTAGAGAGCCGCCTGATCGAAAGCGAGGATAAAAAACACAAGATATTTTTTGTCAGTAAAGGCTGTGTATGGATATTTTGCCAAACCATCAAACAGGTTGCCATGGTGACGGAACTGGATCAGGGTTATATCATGTCAAACGTGATTGCAGAGGAAAGTGATCTGCACTACGGAAGAACCTTGTGGCAACTCATTGATGAGGGGGAGACCACACGAGTGATATATGATGCAGACTACGTCCCTGGTTTCTGGGTACCTCCTTTTGTTGGTTCCGCTATCGCAAAGGAAAAAATGTTGAGCGAAGGCAGAAAAACAATCAATGGTCTTGAGCGGGTGATCAAGCACAACAGTGCACAGACCTCGCCATAGCATGCGCATGATGCACAAGAAGTTAATCAGATTCAGCTGTCCTCTGTGGGCATATTTATTTAATTAGATAAACCTCAAATTATATTCAGAGCTTAAACTCTTAAATATTCTACTTTGTATTACCACCAGTATTTTCACTAT
>JASFLV010000160.1:0-6911 GCA_050117915.1 Thioalkalispiraceae bacterium
CGGAATCATCGCCTGCTTGCATACGCTGTAAGCTGGCCTTGAGACTGGCCTCCGAATCGATCAGGAACTGGCCGGAGGTGACCACGATATCCCCCTCATCCAGACCATGACTAATCTCGACCCAGTCGCCGGACTCGATGCCCGCGACTACCTTACGTGGTTGAAAGCGTCCATCGCCCATCGCCAGGATCACCCGTTCCTGGTTACCGGTTCTGATCACCGCTTCACGTGGGATCACGATGATCTCCGCCTTGGGCCCGGCATAGATCGTGACGCTGGCAAACATGTTGGGCTTGAGTGATTCGTCCTGGTTATCGAAACGCAGACGCACCTTCAATGTTCGGGTTTTTGGATTCAGGCTTGGATAGATATATTCAACTTTACCTTCCCAGGTTCTGCCTGGCAGATAGGATAGTTTGACATCGGCAACTTGCCCCTGCTTGATCCAGTCCGCCTGTTTCTCGAAGACCTCTGCCAGGAGCCAGACCGATGACAAATCAGCCAGGCTCATAACTTCGACTGAGGGTTTTACAAACATGCCTTCACGCACATTCAGCTCATCGATGATTCCATCCTGCGGCGCATAAACCTGGACATATTGTTCTACTTTACGTGTTTTTCGCAGGCGCTCTATCTGCCGTCCGGAAATACCTAATGCGATAAGTCTTTCTTTGGAAGCAGGAATCAGACGCTGGCTACGGGTACCCAGGGCCTGCAGATACTCTTCCTGGGCATTGACCAGTTCAGGTGAATAGACCTCAAACAGAAGTTGCCCTTTGTTAACCCGTTCACCTTCCGATTTGACTAGTAACTTTTCGATCCAGCCCTGGGTTCGAAGATGGATATGCGCAATGTTGTTCTCATTGAAATCAACATAGCCAACGGTTTCCACTCGACGCCATAACTTATTGTATTCGGCAACAGCGGTCCGAACACCCATGTTGTGTTCAACTGTCGGGGAGATCTTGACTGAGACACCACCACCATCATCATAGATAGGAACATAATCCATTCCCATTTCATCTTTCATGGGTTTATCGGAAGTAATTGTTGGATTATGCGGATGCCGATAATAAAGAATCTTTTTCTCACCAGAGGCGACTTGTTGTTCTGGTTCTTTCAACACCAGATCCATTCCACATAGCGGACAATTCCCCGGTTCATCTTTAATAATATTTGGATGCATCGGGCAGACATAAGTTGGATCAACGTGTTTTGCTGCATGCTCCAGCGCGGTTTCCTGTTTGTCACCTGCCATGCCGGACTCTGTCTGTCTGTCAGGCTGCTGGTCGGAACAACCTACCAGGATCGCAGCAAGACTTAAAAATATTAAATAGCTAAAGGTTCTCATTGTGTTTCTCCTACCAGGTACAGAAGCCTGGCCTGTGCTTTCAATAAATCAGTTTCTAGTCGGGAAAATTTAAGTTCGGTTTCCAGTTCGGTAATGCGTGCACGCATTAAGGAAGTGAAGTCGCCACGCCGACTCTGATAAGCCAGTAACGACGCACTGGCATTTTCCCTGGACTGGGGCAGGATTACCTTTTTATATCGTTGCAAACGCTCGCGTAATTTTAACCAGCTCGCTTTTGTCTGTTCGTAATCACTCACAAGCTCACGCAAGGTTTCTTCGCGGGCATTGCTGGCTGCCTGATAATTGAGTTGGCTAGCAGCAACCTGTCGATCCTGTTTATCTTTTGTAAATAACGGGATATCGAAACTGACCATGGCAGAGGCGAAATCGGCGCGCTCTGAACCATCGGGATTGGTTCCATCGCGCAGGCCATAGGCCACTTCCAGCATCCAGGCGGGTTTATAGGATTGCCTGGCTAATTCAATACCATACTGACTTCTGGATACTTTCGCGTCTTCAATTTTGAGTTTTGGATGATGCCTGATACTTGAAACAATATTGCCATCCAGCTGAATATCTGCAAGCCTGGGTAATTGTGAACCTAACGATGGTTGTCTTATCGCAGGTCCGATCAATTTTGCCAGTTTTGATTCGATTTGCTGCTGCCTGGTCTTGATCATGTCCAGGCGATCATCAAGCATGTCATGTTCCAGCTCAGCGCGAATCACATCCTGTTGACGTTGAATGCCTGATGCATACTGGGATTCGGTAATTTCCACCAGCTGTTTAAACAGTTGTTTGTTTTGTTTAACTACCTCTTCCGCTCGTTGCCAATAAAACAGGTCAAGATAAACTGAGCGCGTTTGCAGCAATACCATTCTTTCCCTGTTGAGTGCTGCTGCCTGACTGGCTTCACTGTTTTTCAGGGTACGCCGTGATTTGATTTCCAGACTTTCGCCACGTGGAAACATCTGCTGAACCGCGATCCGCGTCTGGGTCATGGGCTCCTGATCACGATTGAAAGTATCGGTTGGATAATTGACTAATCCCACCATGATTCTTGGATCCGGCAATGTGTCATCTGCAACGGAACGTTCCAGGTAGGCTTTTGATCGTGCCTGCTGCATTTGCAGGACAACGTCTCGCTCAACTGCAAGTTTCTCTGCCTGGCTGAGCCTCAGGTTTGTCTCGGCTAGTAACTGAGTATTAATCGCTATGAACAAAACACTCGCCCATAGCGTTTGCGTCATGAAAATACGCATACGGAATCTCCAACTATGAAAAATCTTTTACAGGGTATCAATCAGTGACATGAGGTTATTTATCACGTCGAATATGATTGAATCCTTAGGATATTAAGGAAATTGTATTATGCGTTTTGCCGCGGAGGTCGATAGAGAGAGGTGTTGGCAACACCAGAGTGGAGTTGATCAGAAGTATCCAGGATAGTCTGGGCGTAAATACTACTGTGAAGTAGTGTGACAGTGTTAAATATCGCTGAAGACGAATAATTTACGCCAGGAACACAAAAGTTATTGGCACAGTCACTTGTTTTACAACAATCAGGAAAGTTCTTTGCATGTTGCAGGTGCTGCTGCATTGAACTGGTAGACATGTCATCCATCATACAATGGCTGGATGAAACATCATTAGCTGGAGGTGAAATCATCGTAGCAAATACAACTGACGACTGTGAAACAAACACAGCCAGTGCCAGCAGTGAAGCAATCAATCTGGATTGTTGTTTTGCTCTGAACATGTCTTTTATTATAACCAAATCTTTATATTACACCAGGGTCTTGTAAGGTCTAGACCAGCAAATTCCGCCAGGGTTCCCACTATATTAATTATGTAACCAGATCAGGGCTGTACTTGCAGGTTATCGGCATTTTCGAGCACATACTGGCGGAAGGCCTCGGCAACGGGAGAAAGACGTTTACCATGCCGGTGAACGAGGTACCAGTGACGTAAAATGGGAAATTCCTTCACATCGAGAATCACCAGGCGTTTGGTCTCGAGTTCAAGCGCCAGGGTATGTACCGACACAATCCCCAGGCCCAGCCCTGCCTCGACCGCCTGCTTAATCGCCTCGTTACTGGTCATTTCCATACCGGTTTTCAGCTCAATACCACGTTCGGTAAAGAATCGCTGCATGGCAATCCGGGTACCAGAACCCCGTTCCCGGACCACGAACGATTCGTTTTCCAGTTCCGCCAGGGATAAATTCTTTTTTCCGGCCAACGGATGACTCGGCGAGGCGATCACCACCAGGGGGTTCTCCATAAAGACATCGGTATCGAGATTCATTTCGGCGGGCGGGCGTCCCATGATCACCAGATCTTTTTCGTTTAGCTCTAATTGCCTCAGCAAGGTCTCGCGGTTACTCACATCCAGACTAAAGGTGACATCAGGGAATTCATGGACAAAGGCCGCCAGTAAGCGGGTCGCAAAATAGTTGGCCGTCGATGCCACCGAGATATCCAGGTGTCCACGGCGCACCCCTTTGAGCTGTTCCAGCACTTCCTCGACTTCGCTCAACTGGGAGGCAATATTACGGCAATAGTGATACATCTCATTTCCAGCCTCCGTGAGATAGACCTTTTTACCGAGCTGTTCGAACAACGGCAAGCCGGCAGCCTCTTCTAACTGTTTGATTTGCATGGAAACTGCAGGTTGGGTGAGGTGTAACTCCTGAGCCGCCTGGGTAAAACTCAAATGGCGTGCGACCGCTTCAAAGACTTTCAATTGGCGAAAAGTAACATTCATATATAAATATTATCTTATAACTAAATAAAATAACATAAGCTTCCTGGATCTCTCAAATGAATCAATCCAAAAATAAAAAAGCGCCTGATGGCGCTTTTTTACTGTTTTCTCCTGAATCCTAATTAATGATCTTTTTCGACAGTACCATGTGCATCAATAATCGTCCTGGTCATAATCCGATCGGTATAAGCCATGGCGATAGCCGACAAAATAAACGTCGCATGAATAATCACCTGCCATTTCACTTCCACCTGTCCTGCTGCCACCATTTGCTCGGCAACCGCGGCAGAGACAGTTGGCGGAATTTCAACATTGCTCACTTCGATAAATGTCTTGAGTAGATGAATCGATGAAATACCAATCAATGCCATGGACAGTTTAATCTTCATGGTCGCAGCATTGACATGCGATAACCACTCAGGCTGATCCGGGTGTTCTTTCAGGTTAAGACGGGAGACAAACGTCTCATAGCCACCAATAATGACCATGATCAGCAGGTTGGCAATCATCACCACATCGATCAGACCCAGCACGATGAGCATGATCTCGGTTTCTTTTATTTCTGCTGCACCGGACACCAGGTGGGATAATTCCACCATAAAATGGTAGACATACACGCCTTGCGCAACAATCAGGCCTATATAGAGTGGTGCCTGTAACCAGCGGCTCCAGAAGATCAGTTGCGCCAGGGTTGTCAGCGAAATATCTCTAGCTTTATCCAGATTTGACACAGTTTCTCTCTTCTTATTCTATTTATGAAGTCAAGCTAGCGAACAGCAACGGTAATTGTTCCGGCAACTTATCGACATTGTCGATAATGGTGTAGTTGTTAGCACCAAAGATACGTTTTACATAGGCATCGGCATTGGCATCCAGGGTCAGGCAATAACTCAGGACACCCTTCGAATAAAGTTCCTCGACCGCCTTCTTGGTATCATGCCGCAGGTGCTGCGGGTCCCGCTCGTCAATATCTGCCGGCTCACCATCAGTCACAATCAGGAGTAATTTACGGCGCTCTGGTTGTTTTAAAAGATGGGCGCATGAATGACGCATGGCCGCACCCATGCGGGTCGAGAGTCCACCTTGCATACCGGCCAGACGCGATTTGGCTTCGTCATCAAAGTGTTGGTTAAAATCCTTAAAGCGATAATACTGCACATCATGCCGACCATCCGAGGCAAATCCATGCAGGGCAAAGGGATCACCAATACCACTGATTGCCGTCGCCACCAGGGTAGCCGCTTCCTTGGTTAATTGCAGAACGGTTTTGTCTGAACCACCGATAGGCTCATTGGTGGATTCGGACAGGTCCATCAGGACAACAACGGCCAGATCACGATTTTTAATCACGTTGCGCATGGTTATGCGAGGGTTGGGCTGTTCCCCCATTCGAATCGAGATCATCGCATCGACAGCTGCATTGATATCGATCTCATCACCGTCTTCCATGTTACGTACACGTTGTACACCTTCCGGAGTCAACATATCAATGATCTGCTTAATTCGAAAAGCAATCGGTTTGTAATCAGTAAGTATCTTCTCTATTTCTTCCGGATTACTCTTTGCCTGGCGACGCTCATAAACAGTTGTCCAGTCAGGACGGTGTAGCTGAATCTGATAATCCCATTCATGATAGTGGAAAGGTTCAGAAACCGGTTCCTTACCCCACATCTCATTAAAGCTCTTGGTTGTTTCAAGATCATCTTCATAGGGATACATTTCGGTGTCACAGGTCCAGATCTCCTGGGCATCATCACCAGCCAGTTCACAATCCACTTCATTGGCCATTTCAATAACGCTAACGGTCTTGCGCACCTGCCGTTGACTGGCGGCGACATATTCAACACCGAGTTCCCAGTCAATTTCCGAGAATTCCCAGACAAAGCGGTTATCATCACGATAAGGGATACGAAGACGTTCAAGAATCCGCAGACTGGGAACTTCTTTACGCTTAGAAAACAGATTGAATAACTCAACACCCATATGCCATGAATACTGGTTGTTGTCCTGCTGTTCTTCAATCTCATTATGGAAGCGCTGAACAAATTCGCTTAACTGCTGGTCATCAGTCGCTACATTTTTATCCAGCAACATAAGCGCCAGGCGTTCCAGCACCAGCATCGTGGGATGTTCAACGTCACCTTCATGTTCCATATTGAGCAAGGTACGCCACAACTTCCGAAGTCCAGGAAAGGCATGCATGGCTTTATATTCAACCCGTGCATCTTCCATAAAGCCAATGAAGAACATCTGTGCCGGGCTCAAGGCTTCGGCAGAAATGGCGGACTCGGTATAGCACATATGCGCCGCCATATGCGCAGCGGTAGCACGATATAGTTCAAGGCCAGAGATTTCACCAATATCATCCACCGCATCTGGCATATAAAAAATAAGATTTTCAATATAAGGTCTGAAATCCGTGTAATCCGCACCGGTCGGACGCAGGAAAAAGTCACGCCCCCATAACGCACGTAAATAAAAATTCAATTTCCGTTGAGTGTCTATGAATAGAACACCGCGTCGTTCTTTTTGCAGGACCGCCAGACTATCCTGGGATTCCAGATTAAAATAGGCCACCAGGTTTTCATAATCGCGCCGATAGGCCTGGGTGCCGAAATTGGTCCAGCGTCGCAAACCACTTAAGGTAAGCTTTGATAGCAATTCATCAATATGGTTTAACATGGGACGTACACCACGGGCTGCGGTTGAGGCAGTCTGGTGTATCAAGGTTAAATAGCCACGCAGTAATTCCGCATCACCCAGACGCCGGGCGGCGGTCGGCAAACTACTGAAT